>DASYTA010000052.1:0-9065 GCA_036002745.1 Cyclobacteriaceae bacterium
CTGTTAAGGATAAGAGAAAAATGAGTTCAATCTTCATAAGAACCTCAGGACCTGATCGACAACGGGAAAAATACCGTGACTCACCAGGAAAAACCTCGTTGTAAGAAAATTAGCATCCCGATTACTTTGTGGTACACAATCCTAAACAATATGAATGATCTTGAGATAATTTACCTGCCGGAGTGGGATGAAGCATTTGATCAGTCCATCGCTAACTTAAAAAGGAAAAACTGTAAAGAGCCAACTCTTGTTGAATTGCAGAACCTGATTGAGAATATGATCAACCATTTTCGAACAGCCGGTAAATTGTGCAGCCTGTAGGAAAAACTTATTTTGTCTGATTCAACAGGTATAGTTTGGCATAAAAATCTTCCAGCAATAAGTGCACATCTAATTGGTTATACACTCTGATGTTTCTACCCTTGTGATTGACTTCGTACAATCCTTGAGCATTGATAATGGGAGAGGGACGCAATACATAAAAGCTCGATGAAGGGTCAGGTTCAAACGAGGACTGCAGCGCAGTGAGTAGTACTAACGGACTGTCACCAACGATGTAGGTTTCTCCCACATTGAAATTGTATTGAATCGACAGCTTCATGACTCGTTCGATTTCACTCGTGAGATATTCACCAATCTTTCCCTGAGTTTTAACTTTCTGCAACAAAACGGAATAGGGCATCATCACTTGCCGATAAGTGTTTCTTGGTACCTGCCAGATGGGAATTTCAGATTTATTGAAGATCACCTGACCTGCTTTCAGGTCGATGGCTAAATTATATTCGAGACTTGTATAGCCAGGCGGAGGTGAAGCGAGCTCGTTATACTCCGGTCCTCCAATCCAGATTAATGTCAACCGGTTGGCGATTCTCGGTTCTAAGAGATAAGCGCTGGCAAGATCGGTTAATCCGGCACCACACACAACGTACAAGGGTAGCTTGGTGTCATCTCGCATCGCTTCTTTGATGATGGCGTTGGCAGCTTCGGAAGGTTGTCCAGTGTTGTCATCTTCTAAACCAATATTCGATCCTTGAAAAACAGGAAAGGATTTATTCAGCTTCATCAATGCAATCACCTGGTCAATTTTCTTCTTGGCATTGGTTGCCGTTTCGTTGGAGCGATCAAAGCCATCACCTGGCTTAAGATGTGAACCAATGATCGCCCTGATCTCTACTGAAGGCGATAATAGATGATGCACCAATTGAAACAGACCATCCGGATCACCACTAAAATCATTATCGATGATCATGCGCATGCGAGGCTTTACTACATCTTCAGCGAAAATTGAAGAGAGAGTTTTTTGGTCTTTCTGAGCAAATAGGATTATGCTCATTAAAAAAAATACGAGAATAATGAAGTGACCTTTTTTCATTTCAATGTCCATTAAATGATTAACAAGATAGTCGTAATGCCCTCAAAAAAGAATTCCGCTCTTCATCGATTGTACGGATATTCATTTAGCCAATGAAATCCTCTTTCATCAACTGAAATTTTCACTCCCCGTTAGCTGGCCTGTTAAAAACTTTCGTCTCAAAGAACAATGACGTGCATGACGCAAAAAAAGCCCCGCTTTCGCAGGGCCTTTATCAAGTGAGTAAAAAGGATCACTCTTTATTTCTTTGAATCATATATGAGCAAGCTATTTCCGTTAGCATAAAAAATATTCTCCGTTACCGGGTCAATCTCATATTCCGGGCGATTGTTTGCAAAAGTGATTTTGTCCAGTTCTTTACCATCTTCCTTCCTCACCTTAATCAATAACTTTTCATTGTTTTCGCCTTTTGCGAAAATAAAAGCATACGCTTTGTTTTGTTTCATTGCCTTAAAACGACTTGAGTATTTACCTGCTACATCGAAAAGAACATTAGACGCTGCACCTAATGCCGCCCCTTCGGCTAAAGTCTTATTATTAGCTTGCTTTACGACTGACTCACTCATTACTCCATTCTCATCCCTATACACCATTCGCCATTCTGAGCCTTGAACGGTTTTAACCTATCACCCCAGCAAAATTTCACCCACTTCTTTCCATCCATGCACTCTCTTCAGGTGATTGTATTGAAGATTGTGTGGAGCTGAGAAAAGTAGTTTCTCTCCGTTGAAAGTTTCTAAATTGTGAGGAAGATCGTCAATCATGTAGTCGCCATGCACTACGCTTTTCTTTCCGCAGAAGACAAACTGTTTCCAATTCAAAAATGGAAAATGTTCCTTGAGCCATTCTAATTTTTCAGCAAGAGAGTTAGGAAACTCCATGGCAGAGGAAACAACGAACACTTCGTATTTTTTATTGAGTTCCTTCATCACTTCCTGTGCGTGTTCATTCACAGACATAGCGCTGAAAAAACCTTTTTGAAAGACGAAACGAAGAGCTGCTTCATTATCGGGAAACCGTTCGCGGTCTTCTTTGTGGTTCATTGATTCACGCGTAACGCGCACGCCAAATTCTTTTTCATACAAATCAATGAGCCTACCGGTAGCGTCGGCTAGCACATCGTCCATGTCTACAATAAGTCGTTTCATTTTCCAAAGCTAATTGCAACGCTTAATACCTGCGGCACAACTGAAGTATTTTATTTACACTTTGGTGTTTTAGATAGGGCAATCGGAATAGCTACAGCAAACTAACAACCAAGGCCGTGACCATTGGTTTCAGCTCATCTTTATTTTTAACCTCGTCATGGAAAAGTACCAGCTTCATTTTATTATCGCTGAATTGTACAACCCTTTTGTATCCACTGTTGGGCTTAAGTTCCTTAACTTTCACTTTTGGCCAACATTTTTCCAACCGATCTTCTAAAGTTCTGAACTCAATACTTGCCTGTATATCATCATTGCCAATGTAGAGGTCAAAATGCAATGCAAATTTACCGTTGTCTCCTTTACAGGATTGAAGTGTAGTGGTGCTGTCGATTCCGAAATTGACTTTCGAGTAGTAGTAGTTGCAGCTGGAGTCCTTCAGCTCGAGCTCACCTAAAATCTCGCGAAACTCAGTCAGCGCATACGATGTTATTTTTTCTATATCCTCACAACTTAGGTCGCTTCGCTTTTGAGCGTGACTTTTAGATGAAATTAAAATCAGAGTGAAGAATAGACAAAGGCAGGAGATGTTTTTCATGAAGGAATTTTGTATAAGGTTAATAAAACCGGTCCGGATTGGCCGTTATAGGAATGTGAAATTAACTTTACTTGAGCGATAGATCCTGTAAATTGACTTAGAAAATCGCCCTGTGGTAAGGCTGAAAGAAAAGACTTTCGCTAAGCGGTGATATGCGGAGAGGGAGGGATTCGAACCCTCGTTACCTTGCGGTAAACACGCTTTCCAAGCGTGCTCGATCGGCCACTCTGACACCTCTCCTGAATTTTAGGAGCGCAAAAATAACTAAATTTTGATAGCACACTTAATTTTAATTTTTGCCGATATTGTTTTTTATTTTTCGAATTAAAATAATTCCTATATGTCTGAAGTGGCTCTTAACAATCCACGTACGATCAGAGCGTGGTGCATGTACGATTGGGCAAACTCTGTTTATTCGTTGGTAATTACATCTGCAATTTTCCCCGTGTATTATCAAGCAGTTACCACGGCTGCCGATGGAAATGACAAGGTAAACTTCCTCGGTTTTGAAGTGGTCAATTCGGTGTTGTATTCATATTCGATCTCTTTTGCTTTTCTGATCATCGCACCGTTGTTGCCGTTGCTTTCCGGCATGGCCGACTACACCGGCAACAAGAAATTTTTTATGAAGCTGTTTTGCTATACCGGTGGTTTGGCTTGCATGGGTTTATATTTCTTTACTGGAGAAACATTGAATTGGGGAATATTTTGCGTGATCATGTCGTGCATTGGCTACTCCGGGAGCTTTGTTTTTTACGATGCCTTTCTTCCAGAGATTGCCTCAGAAGACATGTTTGATAAAACCAGCGCCCGTGGTTACTCCTTTGGTTATTATGGCAGCGTGATCATGATGATCATTGCGATGATATTCATTCTTAGTCCAGCTACTTTTGGTTTTCCAAATGCTGGCATCGCTACACGATTTTCATTTTTGTTGGTGGGTTTGTGGTGGATGGGCTTTGCGCAAATTCCATTTGCAAGATTGCCTGATAATCCTTTTCATCTTCAGCCAGGCAAGCAGAAATTATTGAAAGGCTATTATGAGATTGTTAAAGTTTGGCACAGCTTAAAAGAAAGCCGCGACATAAAGTTTTATATCCTTGCTTATTTCTTTTACAACATGGGTGTGCAAACCATTATGTATTTGGCAGCAACCTTTGGCTCGAAAGAGTTGAAACTCGCAGATGAAAAACTAATAGGCACTGTGTTGCTCATTCAGTTGGTAGCTGCCGTTGGTGCAAACTTATTTGCCAAATATTCAAAGCAACGAGGAAACCGCCATGCTCTCATTACCATGATTTGTATATGGATTGTGGTTTGTGTTGGTTGCTATTTTGTTTATAACGAGTATCAATTTTATGCAGTTGCTTTTGCTGTTGGCATTGTGATGGGAGGGATACAGGCTTTATCACGCGCTACCTATTCCAAATTGATTCCAAAAAACTCTATCAACCACGCCAGCTATTTTAGCTTCTATGATGTCACTCAGAATTTGTCCATTGTATTCGGGACGTTCAGCTATGGTTTAGTAGAACACATCACTGGAAGTATGCGCAATAGCACATTGGCGCTCGCATCTTATTTTGTGATAGGATTACTTTTTCTGGTTCAGGTGAAATCCAATTCTATTCAGAAGACTGCGATCAGCAATTAGCGAAGAGTTACCACCAAGGTAGCGGAAACTTGATATCGCCGGCTGATTCAACAACCATATCCGGTTTAAATGCGTGACGAGGAAGATCTTCTCGTCGTGTCATACCCGTCAATACCAAAATAGTTTTGTAACCCATTTGCACACCGCCACGGATGTCGGTGGCCATGGTGTCGCCGATGATCGTTGTCTCGGCAGTTTCTAGTCCCAACGCTTTTCTTGCCGAACGCATCATCACCGGACTTGGTTTGCCCACCACAAAGGCTTTAACACCAGTGGCCTCTTCAATCATAGCGCTGGTTGCAGCTATGCCAAGATTGTCCCATCCTTTTTTCTTCGGCGATGGATCTCGATTAGTGATTACAAACTTTGAACCTGCTAAAATCATATCGACAGCCTTTTGCACCATCTCCAGTGTAAAATTTCTTCCTTCACCCAACACGACAAAGTCAGGATCAGAATTCACGAGTGAAATTCCCTGATTATGCAAAGAAGAAAGTAAACCACCTTCGCCTAATACAAAAGCTGTTCCTCCCGGTATCTGGCTAGCTAAAAACTTGGCAGTAGCCATCGCGCTGGTATACACGTGTTCTTCACTTACTTTTATTCCCATTCGTCCCAGCTTGCGCACAGCATCGATCTGCGTTCGCTGACTGTTGTTGGTCATGAACATGAAGGGAATATTTTCTTTCAACAAGCGATTAATAAACAAGTCGGCACCAGGGATTAGAGAGTCTCCTGCATATACTACACCATCCATATCAATCAATAAACCTTGCGCCATATCATTTTAAAATTTCGCCCAATTTAGAAAAGAAATAGCAGATTGAAGATCACCCCAATATTTTATCTTCGTTAATCTCAGGATCAATCGTTTGTGCTAATTTTTGAATAAGAAATCTAGTGATCAAGATAAACGGTCTTTCCTTCTTTGGCAGATTTTCTTGCAGCATCCAGGATCTCAACTACGATCATATTTGTTTTCAATGAAGATAGATCGTCATCTGATTTGATTTCGCCATGGACAGCAGCTGCGAGATAGGCAAATGGATCGTTTTGAGGAAATTGAGTTGGCTCGGTAGCAAAAGAAGCCTCTTTCTCTTTTTCATTTTTTCGCACGCGCATGTTGAGTGCATCAATCGTGATGGCATAACCGGTTTGTCCGTACACTTCCATGTCTTTACGACCAACTGGCCAATTCCACGATGCTTCGATAATTCCTTGCGTGTGTGGGTAGGTGACGATGATCGTTGCCTCATCATCTACGAGTGGATAAATATCCGGCTTCAATTGCTGCGTCACAGCCGTTACTGAAATAGGTCGTTCATTTTTCATCATCCAAGTGATGAGATTAGCGCCATAACATCCAAAGTCGATGATGGCACCGCCACCATTTTGAATCGGATCCGTGAGCCAATTCAGAAAGTCTTGCCCGACATTAATTTCCTTTGGGCCGCGATGCCCGTCGTGAACAACAATTTTTCGAATAGGTCCAATGCCATTTTCGGTATGAACGATCTGATATGCTTTGTGATTGCTACCATACCAGGTAGTTTCATAGTTGGTGAGGAGTTTGATCTTATATTGTTTTGCTAGCGCTTCCATTTCCTTAGCGTGATCAAGCCGGTAGGTCAATGGTTTCTCTACCATCACATGGATACCTCTTGGAGCGCATGCCTTCACAACATCCAAGTGTTGAAAGATGGAATTGAATGCAGTGACGGCTTCAGGTTTTTTCTTCTCGAGCATTTCATCGAGACTCGAATAAACAATATCCATACTAAAGCCATACTGTTTAGCCATTCGTTCGGCCAGATCGCGATTAGGTTCTGCGATGCCAACAACTTCTACAATATCATTTTTCTTATAATTTAAAATCCAACCCACATGGCCATGTGTTAGACCAGCGACACCTACACGCAAGGTTTTTTTAGTTTGTTGCGCATACACGGGAATTAGACAGCATGAAAGAATTATGAATTGTAAAATTCTCATTTATAATTTTTGATACATGATGTACGCATTTACTAATCCTAATGAACGGTGTTGAAATGCCTCAGGAATTTCACCGATGATTTTGAATCCGAGATCTTGCCATAGCTTCACCGCTCTTTCATTGGTCTTGACTACGATATTAAACTGCATGGCTTTGTATCCCAGCTTGCGCGCTTCTTCAAGTGAAAAAATTCCCATCTGCTTTCCAATACCTTGACCATAGGCTTTGGGAGACGTAGCATAACCTGCATTGGCAACATGAGACCCTAATCCCGGCTGATTGTCTTGAATAAAAAATGTTCCTACAATTTTTCCGTCCAGCAAAGCGGTGTAGGTGTGCTTGTTTTTGTCGAACCAATAACCCAGCATTTGTTCTTTTGTGGACTGCGGCGAATAGGCAAGCGAATCGCCTTCATGAATAATGGATTTTAGAATTTCCCAAATTTCATTGGCGTCGGTACTATTTGATTTTCGAATGTGTATCAAAATATTTTTTTTAAAAGCCTTTACTTAGGCTCAATTTCGCTTTGTATAAATTAGTCAATTTTATTTTTGTGACATGCCATTCTTCTGTAATGATGCTATAATAGGCAGAGTTTCGTTTTGTATTGTTGTCACGAAGCATATCGCTTCTTAAAATTCCTTCAAACTGTCCTCCGATTTTCTCAATTGCTTTTCTTGATCGGATATTATTCTCGTCTGTTTTTAGTTGTACTCTTGAAGCCCCCAGTACTTCAAAGCAGTGTGTTAGTAATAGTAATTTGCACTCCAGATTAACCGCTTTAGCCCAATAGTTAGGGTGCAGCCATGTAGAGCCAATCTCCAATTTTTTATGCTGTTGCTGAATGTCCAAAAAGCTGGTGCTCCCGATTATTTTATGTTCGGGCTTGTAAAAAATTGTAAATGTAAAACGGGTTCCCCTTTCTCTTTCAGCAAGTGCAGAAGTCATTAACCCCATAAATCTCTCAGTTCTGGTTCCGTCATAAGGATAATGCTCCCAAATTCTTTTGTCTTTGGCCAAGTCATTCAATTCTAAAAAATGTTCCTTGTCAAGCGATACTAAGTCAACGATTTTTCCAGCGAGTGTTGTAGGATATGTGATCCAATTTGTCATGTAGTTATTAGCCTCTTTGGTTCAATTTCGAAGATAACCTTTTTTAGTTTTTATTCTTCATTAATGCAGTCAGCCCCAATATCGGCCCGATGGCAAGTAACATATAAAGATACTGCGCGCTTACGTTTTTTGACAAGAGGTTAATGAATTGAATGCTGATTATCGTAATCGAGAAGCCAATGCAATTGACGATCGTTAATGATGTGCCTCGTGATTCAACAGGTGCATTTTGAGCGACTAGTGTTGAGAAAAGAGGAGAGTCGGCAATCACAACCAGTCCCCAAAAGAAAAGAAAAGCGATCAATAGCGGAATTGAACTGTTGAATAGGAAGAGGGGAGAGACGCAACAGCAAAGGCATGATAGAAATAAAGAGAGAGTCGCAATTTTTTTTGCTCCAAATTGTTGAGAAAGGTATCCGCTTGCCACACACGCGAGTCCACCGGAGGCGATGATTATAAATGAAAGTAGAGGAACATTGAGTTCTGCATTAAAATAATTTTTATAAACTGTTAGCATCACAGGACCGAATGCCCAGAAAGTGTATAACTCCCACATGTGACCGAAGTAACCAAACGCTGCGGAACGAAAATTTTTGTTTTTGAATCCCGATAAGAACGCACTTAAGTTTAATTGCTGACCTTGTTTCCGAAATGGACCATTAGGAACGAGCAACCACATCGATAATCCACCTAATGCAGAAAGGAAAGAAGTTGTAAAAACAACATACTTCCATGAAAAATCCGCCGCGATGCTTTTTACTAAATGAGGAAATGCTGTGCCAAGTACTAAGGCTCCAACCAAAAAACCAAGGGACTTTCCTAAGCCTTGTTGATAATAGTCGGAGGCGATCTTCATTCCTACCGGATAAATGCCAGCAAGAAAAAATCCTGTTGAAAAGCGGAAGACGAGCAACCAGGTGGAGTCAATGTTGTCAACGACAATTCCAAGATTAAATAGACCTGCTAAAATCGAACAAACAAAGAAAACCATTGATGGAGAAAAACGATCGGCTATGGTTAGCAACGCGAAGACAAATGTGCCCGTGATAAAACCAAATTGCACCATACTGGTGAGGTGCGCCAGAAAACCAGGATGGAGATGAAGATTTTTGATGAGGTCAGCGAGAATGGCATTTCCTGCAAACCATAATGAAGTGCAAAAGAATTGAGAGATAACAATGATCGGGAGG
>DASYTA010000053.1:0-9556 GCA_036002745.1 Cyclobacteriaceae bacterium
GGAAGTGGAAGGAGAAGCAGCAATTGATTTTCCGTATGCACAATTTAAAACGTCTATTCCTCAAGCGCGATGGGATTTGACTACGCAAAAAATTGTGATGAGCAGACCAGAAGATGTGCCGCTTGAAAATTCTTATTTCTACACCACAAGAAAAGATCTTGACTCATTGCGTTTCAATGCTGAGAAAGCGGAGTATGACATTCAACTTCAACAGCTGAAAGTGAGTGGTATTCCTTACATCATTGTTGCAGACGCAAAGATTACACCTGAAAACAATGAAGTGCTAATTTTGGAAAACGCAAAAATCGGTCAACTGAAAAACACGGTGATTATTTTAGATACGCTCAACGGTTACCATCGCCTTACCGATGGTGTAGTTGATATCGTTTCGCGAAAAGAATTTTCCGGATATGCAACGTATCAATATGTAAATGCTGCCAGCGACACCTTCGCTATTAAAATGACTGACTTTCATTTAGAGCCGATTGTTGATGACACTAAAAAGAAGAAGAGTAAGGTAGAGGCCGCCATGCAAACGGTAGCTAATGGCGCAGTTATAGATAAAGATAAAATTTTGGTAGCTCCTCGAATTTTTTACAAAGGGGATATGGTGATGTATGCTACACGACCGGCTTTGCAATTAAAAGGATTTGTAAAACTCGATTTACGCAAAATTAAAAACTACGACACCTGGATAGGATATAATCAAAGCGGGGATGAGAAAGATATATTAATTGACTTTGACAATGCAGTAACTGAAGCGGGGCGCAGAGCTGAAGCAGGTTTACATTTTGCAGCAGATAATAGTTTGTACATCGCTTTTGTTTCTGATAAAAAAGACGATGCTGATGAAGATTTCTTTCTTTCCAGTGGCACTCTTCATTTTGATAAAGAAAGTGGAGAATTTAGGATTGAAGATTTGAAAAAAGCAGCGGGAGAAAAATTATCGGGCAAAGTTTTCAATTACAATGAAGACAAACAAGAAGTTCATTTTGAAGGACCCGTCGCCTTTTTTAAAGGAAGCAAAGATTTTAACCTAACAACCAGCTCTATTGGATCAGGAAATCTGGAAACGAACGAGATAAAAATGAATTCCCTAATTCAAGCGGACATCAACTTGCCGCCGGCTGCCTACCAAATGATGGCTGTGAATTTACAGGAGATCATAAAAAATGAAGGTGCCAACGAAGGACTGGGTGACCAGACCGAGTTGCTTTACAAAATTGCCAATATTGTGGGGGAGAAAGTTGCAAAAGATTACGAACAAAAATCTCAGCAAGCTTACACTTCACTTTCTACGATTCCACAATTAGCGGCATCGTCAATTATTTTTTCGAATGTGAATTTTAAATGGTCGCAGAAAAACAAAGCATTTTACAGCGAAGGGACAATTGGAATCAGCAACATTGGGCGCAATGATATCAACGGAGGTTTTGAAGGATTTATGGAAGTGCGCAAGAATGAAGATGGAGCTCCAGTATTTCATGTTTTCTTTAAGGCTTCGCCTGAAGCTTGGTACTACTTCGGTTATGAAGATAATCGGTTGATGGTGCAATCTTCCGATCAACTGCTCAATGATTTGATCACAAAGAAAACTAATGCAAGCAAAGCAAAAGTTGGCGAGCTAGTTTTCATTCCTGGAAGCAATGATGAAACGCTCGCCTGGATAAACAAATTTAGATTGAACTATTATGGCCTGGAAGCGCCTTATGATTTAGCAAGCGGTACATCTGCTGCCAAGAAGAAGGACGAAAAGAAAGATGAGAAGAAAAAAGAAGACGATGGATTTTGATTTAGTAAGCACATTGAACCTAATATTTATTTTTCAAGTTAATTAACCAATGAACAAGAAAGTCCTATTAATGATCCTCGATGGATGGGGAATCGCTCAAAAAGTAAGTGTATCTGCAATTGATGCAGCTAAAACTCCTTACATTAATTCACTCTATAAAAAATATCCTCACGGGAAATTGCAAGCCTCGGGTTTAGCAGTCGGTTTACCGGAAGGTCAGATGGGCAACAGCGAAGTGGGCCACATGAACCTCGGAGCGGGCCGTGTGGTGTATCAGGATTTAGTCCGCATCAATAAAGCTGTAGAAGAAAAAGAATTAGATAAGAACCCGGTTCTCTTGGATGCTATTAATTATGCAAAGAGCAACAACAAATCAATTCATTTGATTGGTTTAGTTTCGGATGGCGGAGTTCATTCTCACATCGAACACTTGAAAGGAATTTGTACCATCGCAAAAAATAATTCAATCAATAACCTTTTTATTCATGCCTTTACGGATGGCCGTGATACCGATCCAAAAAGTGGGTTGGGCTTTATAAAAGATTTGCAAAATCATTTGAGCAAGTCAACCGGAAAAATCGCCAGCATTGTAGGTCGGTATTATGCGATGGATCGAGATAAGCGCTGGGAACGTGTGAAGTTAGCTTACGATGTGATGGTGAAAGGTGTTGGAGAAAAATCTACCGATGCTTTGCAAGCTATTCAAAAATCTTACGATGCAGGTGTAACGGACGAATTCATAAAACCGATTGTGATAACAGATGGTGGAAGTCCAGTCGCAACAATTAAGGAAGGCGATGTAGTGATTTGTTTCAACTTCCGTACTGATCGTGGTCGTGAAATTACTATGGCGCTTTCTCAAACTGATTATCCCGAACAGGATATGAAGAAAATGAAATTGTACTACGTCACCATGGCGAACTATGATGATTCATTTAAAGATGTAAAAATAGTTTTTGATAAAGATAATTTGAATAACACATTAGGTGAGATTGTATCGAAAGCTAACAAGAAACAAATCCGTATTGCTGAGACAGAAAAATATCCTCACGTTACTTTCTTTTTTTCAGGAGGACGCGAAGAAGTTTTTCCGGGAGAGTCTAGAATCATGTGTCCTTCACCAAAGGTGGCAACGTATGATTTAAAGCCGGAAATGAGTGCTGCCGATATCCGCGACAAAATCATTCCTGAGTTAGATAAAAAAGAAACGGATTTCATTTGCTTGAATTTTGCGAACCCAGATATGGTCGGTCACACGGGAGTTTTTTCCGCAGTGGTTACAGCGTGTGAAACGGTCGACAAATGCAATGAAGCCGTTACTGAAGCGGCGAGAAGAAATGGCTACTCCACAATTATTATTGCCGATCACGGCAATGCCGACTTCATGGTGAATGATGATGGCACGCCGAACACCGCACATACTACGAACTTAGTTCCTTGCATTTTGGTGGATGACAATTATAAAGGGAAAGTCAAAGACGGCAAGCTAGGTGACATTGCACCTACTATTCTCACACTGATGGGCATTGCTATTCCAAAAGAAATGACTGGCCAGGTGCTAATTGAAAAATAGGATGAAATTTTTTTTAGGTGTTGTGAGCGCAGCGCTGCTTGTGTCATGCAATCAGAAGAACTTAAAGTACGATAAACCTTATTTTGATTTCGATAGTTTGGTGAATCATCAGGTTCATCAAATTGCATCGGCAAAGGCCAGAGTTATAAAGAAAACTTTTTTGAATGTAAAAAATGACTCTACGATCCTTTCGCCAGACACGACTCAATGGAAACGCGAGCTAGATGCATTTCAGCAATTGGATGTAATCAATAAGCCTTTATTTAAAGGAGGTTATCAGGCAAACAATAAAGAGGATGATCACAGCAACTTGATTGTTCGCTCTTTCAGCACAAAAATGAAATCGCCGGTGCCTGAAGTAAAGTTTTTTTATCAAGGTGGATTTAAAAAATTGAAACGGATTGAATCGGTATTTAATGAGAGCAATGTTCTTTATTCGACTTCGCGAAAACTCACACTTGAATTTGAAGAACAGCAGGGAATGGCAATGATTTCAAAATACCGCGTGCAAGGATTTCAGAAAATGATTTTGAGCGATAGCGTGAAGTTTTCAATAGAAGGAAAGTTGCTGTATCAATAGCGATTTGAACCTAAACTGAAATTTTACGTACTTTGTAGTTACACAGTGAGAAAAGCACTTCAAATAGCGTCCGTTGCCCTGATTCTGTTCACCTCAACAGGAATGACAGTAGGGTTTCACTATTGTGGTAAACTACTTCAAGATGTTGCTTATTTCGGAAAGGCAAAGCCTTGTGGTGGCGGGATGGAGATGATGGCTAACTGTTGTCACGATGAAAAATTAGAAATCAAATCGGATAGTTATAGCTCAACTCAATTAATTTCTAATCTTGGTTTTGTTCCTGTTCTGATTTGTGAAATTGCTTTTCCTGTTCTTGACTTTTCTATTCACTTTCAAAATTCACAATCGAGTTTTCTAACTCGCCTTGACAAAGATCGACCACCAACCGGTGAGGATATTGTCGTTCGTATTCAGTCTTTCCTTATTTGATTTTATAGCCGTCTTTTCGACATGCCGAATGCTTTCGGTGTGATCGTTATGTCATTTGTCGAACGACTCTTGACTCACTACTCAAGACTATTTAGCTATGATTCAAAATTTAATTTCAATATCTCTTCGTAATAAATTTTTTGTGTTGCTGATTGCAGCCGGATTATTTGCCTGGGGAATTTATTCGGTTCGCACGAATAAAATTGATGCCATTCCCGACCTTTCTGAAAATCAGGTGATCGTTTTCACCGAATGGCAAGGTCGCAGTCCTCAGCTTATCGAGGATCAAATAACGTATCCACTTGTCACCAATCTGCAAGGACTTCCGAAAGTAAAATACGTGCGAGGCTCATCCATGTTTGGTATGAGTTTCATCTATGTCATCTTCAACGATGATGTTGATATCTATTGGGCCCGACAGCGCGTGTTAGAAAGACTCAGTTCGGTTGGTAGTTCACTTCCTGATGGCATCACACCTACGCTTGGCCCCGATGGAACGGGAGTTGGTCACATCCTTTGGTATACACTTGAAGCACCTGAAATGGATTTGGGCGAGCAGCGAGCTATCCAAGATTGGTATGTGAAGTTTGCATTGCAGAACGTGCAGGGAGTAAGTGAGGTGGCGTCTTTCGGAGGCTTTGAAAAACAATATCAAGTTACAATTGATCCGAACAAACTCACTTACTATAATATCTCAATACCTGAAGTAATTCAATCCATTCGTGATAATAATAACGAAGCAGGTGGAAGAAAATTTGAGCGTAGTGACATTGGGTACATCATCAAAACCACAGGATATCTGAAGTCGATCGAAGAAATTGAAAAAATTTCAGTAAAGACTGAAAATGCTACTCCCATTCGAATAAAAGATATAGCCACTGTGCAGATGACAGGCGAGCCTCGTCTCGGAATTTTTGATTTGAACGGCGAAGGCGAAGCAGTGGGAGGAATCATCGTAATGCGTTACGGTGAAAATGCCGATGAAATAATCAAATCAGTAAAATCGAAAATGCTTGAAGTAGCCAAGGGGCTACCACAAGGTGTGAAATTTAATATTGTTTATGATCGGAGTGGATTAATTGAAGAGTCGGTGTCATCGATTAAACGAACACTCATCGAAGAAATGATTGTGGTATCACTTGTGGTAATCTTTTTTCTGTTTCACTGGAGAAGTGCGATCAGCATCATTATTCAAATCCCGATAACGATCGCCACTGGTTTCATTTTATTGAATGCATTTGGAATTTCTTCTAACGTCATGTCGCTCACCGGGATTGCGTTGGCCATTGGTGTGATTGTGGACAACGGAATTATTATGGCAGAGAACTCTTATCGGAATCTTGCTGCTCGTCAAGAGGAACTAAATAAATCTTTAAACTCATGATTTATGTTTAAAAGAAAAAAAGATTACATAGAGATTCCGGCAGAAGAACGCGAAGCAATTATTGAAAAATCAAGCAAACAAGTTTCGCGTGGGGTATTTTACTCTACCGTAATTATTATCACTTCATTCTTGCCGGTGTTCATGCTTACTGGACAGGAGGGAAAATTATTTCATCCACTAGCTTACACGAAAACTTTTATTTTGATTGTCGATGCTTTTCTAGTGATCACGTTAGCTCCCGTGATGATCTCTCTTTTCATGCGAGGCAAGTTTAAAAATGAAAAGGCAAATCCTTTGACACGAACGTTGGAGAGAATTTATGAGCCGATTATTCGTGTGTGCATGAAGTGGAGAAAGACGACCATTGGTATTAATCTTTTGGCATTGGTAGTTAGCATTCCGTTGATGATAAGCTTGGGGAGTGAATTCATGCCGCCACTCGATGAGCAATCAATTTTATTTATGCCTGTGACTTTACCCGACATTTCTAATTCAGAAATCAAACGCATTCTTCAGGTTCAGGACAAGATCATCAAATCTGTTCCTGAGGTTGATAAAGTATTGGGTAAAGCTGGTCGTGCAAGTACACCCACCGATAATTCACCACTCAGTATGATCGAGACCATCATCATGTTGAAACCGAAGTCCGAATGGCGTGAGGGTGTTACCAAAAAGGATATCGTGAACGAGCTCGATGCGAAACTACAAATTCCAGGAGTGGTTAATGGGTGGACACAACCCATTATTAATCGAATTAACATGTTGGCTACCGGCATTCGCACCGATGTAGGTGTGAAGGTTCACGGTTCAAACCTCGACACCATTTATGCCGTGACTGAGCATGTTAAAAAAATTATGGAGGATGTTCCAGGTGTAAAAGACATCTATGTTGAACCAATTACTGGAGGAAAATATTTGGTGATTGATATTGATCGTGATAAGATCGGACGCTTCGGAGTAAGTATTCAGGAGGTGAATGAACTGGTGGAAACAGCCATTGGAGGAACTTCATTCGCAAATACAATTGAAGGACGACAACGATTTTCAATTAATGTGCGACTGCCGCAAGATTATCGCAACAGCCTCGATCGATTGAAAAGAATTCCTATCCTAACAAAATCATCAGGTACGATTCCGTTATCATCAGTGGCAGAAATTAAATTTCAGAATGGACCGCCAATGATTTCATCGGATAATGCAATGCTGCGCGGCGCTGTGTTGTTCAACGTCCGTGATCGCGACTTAGGAAGCACAGTCGAGGAAGCAATCGAAAAAGTAAATTCAAGTCTTGGTGAATTGCCGGCAGGTTATTACATAGAGTGGAGTGGGCAATATGAAAACTTAATTCGGGGCAAACAGACGTTGATGATTATAGCGCCCGTCGTGTTGTTGATCATCTTTCTGTCGCTCTATCTCGCTTTCAAATCAATCCGAGAAGCGTTCCTGAGTTTGATAACCATCCCTTTCGCACTGATTGGCGGAGCATACATTATTTATTTCTACGGTGTTCATCTTTCTGTGGCCGTAGCTGTTGGCTTCATTGCTTTGTTTGGGATTGCCGTTGAAACCGGAGTGGTGATGGTCATTTATTTGAATGACGCTATGCAACAGTTGATTGCACTAAAAGGAAATTCAAGAGAAACAATTTCGTCAGAAGACTTGCGTGAATTTGTAATTGCCGGTGCAGCCAAACGCCTTCGCCCAAAATTGATGACTGTCTGCGTCGCATTGTTTGGTCTGATACCTGTGCTGTGGTCAACAGGAGTTGGCAGTGATGTGATGCAACCGATCGTACTGCCTATGATTGGTGGTGTGTTGACTTCTTCCACACACATTCTTTTAGTAACACCGCTCATCTTCTTGATGACGAAGGAATATGAATTAAGAAAATTCGGAAAAATTGAAATCCATGAAACGATTCACTAGATACTTGAAGCTTGAGGCTAGAAGCTGGAAGCTTGCAGCACTTCTTTTATTGACTGGCTCGAGCTCCATTGCTCAAACTGTTTCACTTGATAGCATACTTTCTGTTGTCAAGGAAAGAAACCCGATGTTGAAAAACTACGGACAGCGAGCGGAAGCTATGACAGCTTACGCACAGGGCGGGAAAAGTTGGATGGCGCCTGAAGTTGGTGGTGGCTTATGGATGCTGCCTTACAAATCAACAGAAGACCCGCGTGATAAAGGTCAGATCATGCTCTCGGTACAACAAAAATTTACAAGTCCCGCGAAGCTAAGAGCCAACCAAGGATACTTGGAATCAAAAGCAGCTGTTGAGCAGGCAAGTGAGAAATACGTTTATAATGAATTGAAGGCATTGACAAAAACCACTTACTATCAATGGATCGCTCTGGAGAAAAAGAAAAAAGCCTTGCAGGAAAATGAAGAGATCATCCAACTTGTATTGAAGATTTCAAAATTGCGTTATCCTTATAACCAAAGTAAACTCGGAAATATTTACAAGGCTGAAGCTCGACAAAGCGAAATACAAAATATGATGTTGATGAATGACAACCAGATTCACCAGAAAAATATTTTACTAAATCAACTAATGAATGTGCCAAGCAGCTTCCGCTTTTCGGTTGACACGTCTCTTCAGATAAAGAAATTAATTGCTGAAGAATCAGATACAATGTCGCTTGCTGAAAATAGAAGTGATGTGCAACGAATCGACAAGAGCATTCAATCTTTAAGACTTAATCAGGCTTTAGAGAATTCTCAATCCAAACCTGATTTCAATATTAGCTTCAATCACATGTTCGCAAGAGGTGCTGGCATGCCAAATCAATTTATGTTGCTGGGTATGGTTTCAATCCCCATTGCTCCCTGGTCTTCCAAAATGTACAAAGCAAATTCGCAAGGATTAGGAAAAGAAATTGAGGCGATGAAATATGAACGCGCCTCACTGCTCAATGAGCTTCAAGGAATGGCCGCTCATGAAGTTCATGAAATTATGACACTAAGCAAACAGATTGAAAACTATGAAACGAGGATTGTGCCTGCTTTGAAAAAGAATTATGAGACACTGATGATTGCTTACGAAGAGAACAAAGAGGAGCTGCCTGAAGTGATTGATGCGTGGGAAACTCTCAACGCCACACAGATGCAATATTTAGATGCTGTTCAAAAATATTATGAAGCCATTGTGAATTATGAAAAAATATTGGAGAAGGAATAACAGGTCAACAATCAACAGTCGACAGCTGACCGTTGTTGGTGGACTGTTCCTCGTTTTGTTGATCGCATTTGGCTGTTCGCAAAATAAAAAACACGAGCATGCCGAGCAGTATACTTGCCCCATGCACCCGACGGTAATTAAAGATACACCTGGATCTTGTCCGGTTTGTGGAATGGATTTGGTGATGAAAGGAAAGCAAAATGATGATGTAAAGGTTGGAGATGACCTTAGTTACTTGCTCAAACCTGTGAACTCATCCGTTATTTCCACAATTAAGACGGTAACCCCCGTGAAGAAATCAATAAACATCAAAGCAAAAGCGAACGGGGTCATAACATATGATACAAAGGCAATGTCAACTATCTCGAGCAGAATCAGTGGGCGAGTTGAAAAACTTTTTGTGAAGTATAATTTTCAGCCGGTTAAAAAAGGTCAAAAGATTTTAGAGATCTACAGCCCGGAATTACTCACTGCTCAACGCGATTTGCTTTATCTTTTAAAATCGGATAAAGAAAACACTCAACTCATCGATGGAGCAAAAGAAAAGTTGAGATTGTTAGGAGCCACTGATCAACAGATTGATCAATTAGTATCAACGGGAAAAGAATCAACTTCCTTCG
>DASYTA010000054.1:0-4355 GCA_036002745.1 Cyclobacteriaceae bacterium
TTCTTTTCGTAATTCTGTTGATGAGCGCGATCAAGATTTATAAATTGCTTAGAGAGCGAAAATAAATTAGGTTTTAATTGGCAATGATTAATCCCTGGGATAAAATATTTGTTGAGGACTTTGAGACAGCCCTAAAAATTGCAGACGAGAATTATAAAACAGCAAGTAACAAATTTGATTTAAGAGCAAGAGGCCTAATAAAACTCCTTCAAGCCAACTATTCAGAATCATTAAAAGACTTTAAACTTCTAAAGGAAAAAGAAACGGAAAGCAATACTATCTCGGATGATACCTACTTATACATAGGTCTGTGTTATTACGCGCTTGATATGTTAGATGATGCTGTTGAATTCTTCGAATCCCCTGTAAAAAAACCTAGCGCATTTAAGTACACCACCGATATATCGTTGCCTCCCGCCATTCTTTATTTTTTTTCCTTAAAAACCAATAACGCTAAAGCATTATCCATTGCCGAAAAGGTTTTAAACAAAAAAAGGACTCCTATTGCAGAATTTCTAACTGATAAGGTAAGTGAAAAAAGATTTGAAGATGAGTTCGTTATTTCTGAGCTAGAAAACAGGCGAAAATGCCGGCTAGAATTTTACAAAGCGATAAAAGCGCCTAAGAACAAAGACAACGGAAAATATATTCAGCATATTCAGAGTTGCATAAAATTGAAGGGGCTTTTTTTAGAGTTTGAGTACTATATTTCAAAAGTTGAGTTAGAAAAAATAAATCGATAAGGACAAACGCCAGTAACCTAGATTTATAACCCTAAGGAAAATTCTTACTTTTTTAAATTCAAAGATTCGGGTTAGAACATCTCTCCAAGATTTATCCAGGCACTCCAAAAATTTTCGCTGAAACCCAAGTCTAATGAAAGATTGGCATCAGAGTACTTATTGAATTTCAATCGCAATCCAAATCCCGCACCCGCATGCCAATATTTAAATTGCTGCGTATTGAATTCTGAAACTGAAGTGACGTTGGCGAATACTACCGCGCCAAACAAACCGTTCGAAGAAATCTGAAATCGTTGCTCCGCTTCACCATAGAGCATTGCGTTAGAACGATACCTACCTGTTTGTATACCGCGCGATGCAATTCCTGAAGCGGGAGCCCACGCAACTGCCGGTAAGTCGAGGTATGGTGTAGTTCCATTTAACACGGTCCAGTAAAATGATCGAAAACAAAAAAAATTATTACGGCCAACGGGAAGATATTTACGGCCGTCAATGAAAAGAGATTCCTGTTCATAATTACTTCCCAGCATAGGTGTATTCACTCTAAAGGTGGTTAATAAATATCCGCCTTGTTTGGGATTTAGTTGATTCTTCCTTAAGTCGTATGAAATCGTGAACATCATGCCCGATGTATAAGACTTTCCTCTGTTGTTGACTGGATATTGATCGAGGTGACCAGTGTTTTCAATTTCTGTTTCTTTGATGTTATAATAATGATCAATGGCAAAGCCGGGGCCGACAAATAAACCATTTGCAACTTTAAACAACGCGTGTTGATAAACCCGGAGGTAGTCTGCGTTGATCAGAGTACGATCTGACTCTGGAGGATTTCCCCCTAGCCCCCAGGTGTATTGAGGAAAATAAGCGACCCGGTAGTCGCCAATAAAATTCCAATGATTATTTGCCGACCACACTGTAGGTTTAACATACAAACCATAGCGCATGGAGAAATCAGTGACCGGAATAATATAAACGTTAGATAAGTTGGTGGTTGCAGGGTTGCCCAAATAAAACGCAGCGTTCACTGCTGTGATGACGGCCCTACCGCCTCCTGCCGCATTTACAGTGGCAGGTAAAATCGAAAAGTATACTTTTCTTTCGGATCGTTGTTGGTTCAGTTTTGCTTCTCTTTTTGATCCGAAGATCACGTCAACAAGATCTTTCTTTTTTATGGAATCAGCCGATTGCGAAAACCCACTGCTAAGTAAGTTCATTAAAATAAGGGTGATCGCTAATCGAAGCATAAATTATTCTGTAGAAAAGATATAACGTAATTATAAATCTATGCTTTTGTCGACAATGATTAAATGCCAGGTATCGAATTAAAAACAATCCAATTTATAAGGTCTATCTTTGAATGAAAACTAATTGTAGAATGTTTACTTTTTTTCGTTTGAGAACATCTTTTCTGGTTTTGCTTTTTATTGTTGGGTCAACATGTCTTTATGCTCAGCAAGACAGCTGTGTTGAGAAAGACTTGCCACAAATTTTGTTTAAAAAGAAAGGGGATGAAGTCACGCCAAAAATTGTCATTAAAAAGCCAACCATTATTCTTTTCCCTGTTTTAGCATCATCGCCTGCCACTGGTTTTCAATTTGGTGCAGTGGGGCAAGGGGCATGGTTTATGGGAACACCCGAAACTACAAGAATTTCGCAGACTTCTGCCAATTTTACGTACACCACAAAAAATCAATTTCTCGTGACAATCAAATCGAATGTCATGACGAAAGACGATGATTGGATACTTACCGGAGACTGGCGTTATTATTTATATTCTCAATCGACTTATGGACTTGGTACAAATTCACCTCACGGAATAGTTCCGAGCAGTGGGTTTAGTGTGCAAGGATACGATGTTGATTCTAATCACGGAGCAGAGCCTATGGAGTTTACGTGGTTGCGTTTGCACGAAACTATTTTCAAAGAAATTAAAAAGGATTTTTATATTGGTCTTGGTTATCATCTTGACAGCTATTCCAACATTGTTGACAAAAATTTAGATGTTGCAACTAACCAATTCACCAACCACTACAGCTATTCGATCAGCAACGGCTTTAACCCAAATCAATACACACTTTCAGGCATCAGTATTAATTTTGTTTATGACAGCCGCGATAATCAGATCAATCCTTATAAAGGAATGTATATCAACATCCAGAATCGTTACAGCCCGGAGTTTCTTGGAAGCGCTCAGTTCAGTAATATAACTTATACTGAATTGCGCGGTTATAAAAATTTGTCTAAAAAACATCCGCGACATTTATTAGCGGGTTGGCTCTATTCTAACTATGTGAACGCAGGCAAGGCACCTTATCTTACCTTGCCAGCTTCTGCCTATGACAGGCGCAACACCTCTGCTCGAGGTTACGTGCAAGGTCGCTTCCGTGGCGAGAACCTTTATTATGGTGAAGTGGAATACAGATTCCCCATCTCTAAATGCACCAACGTTTTAGGAGGTGTTCTTTTCGTGAATGCCATCACTACATCAGATCACGCAACCAACGTGCATACATTTGACTATGTAAAGCCAGCTTATGGTTTTGGTTTGCGCATCATGGCCGACAAACTTTCAAGAACGAATGTTAACATTGATTGGGGGTTTGGTGACCATTCTTCAGGAATTTATTTTGGCGCGACTGAAGTTTTTTAGTGTATTAATCTCTTTAAAGCGCCATTTTAAATTTTTCTGATATTGATTTTATAAATTGTATTCTTAAGATTCTGCTGTGAGAAACAAAATTCTATTCTTTTCTTTTGTGCTATGCTTAGCATCATGCTCTAAGAGGGAATCTAAAACAGAAGACAATCCAATACTGCCAAGAGTACCAAAAGAAACCGAAGCTGTTTTTGAGAAAGCGTTTCCCGGTGTTTTAACTGGCCCTGCCTATGCAGACTCAATCATCCGATATATTAATAGAGTCTATCATGTTTCAACCGACAAAATATTGATGGGGGCCTCAACATGTGTTGATGATATTATTTACACGAAGAATTTTCGCTTGCACAAGGAAATAAAAGGACCTTTTCATCTTGGTGGCCTTGCCGGACTTCCGTTTACGGGGATCTCTGGGCTTGAGGCCTTTGCCCACCACATTCCTGATGATGGAGTCATGCTTTTAATAATTACCCCTCACATCGGCTATTCGCAAAGTAGTGGTTGGGGTTTTGTTTTAAGACATGAACAACATGAAGCCAGTACTTGTTGTGGCGCATTGATGGGAACACTACGCAAGCTTGAGGATGGAAAACTTAACCCCGTGATTACGGAAGATGATTATCAAGGAGGAAAAATAAGTGAGATGGCACTTCTTCATCAAAATGAAATCAAAACTGCTGATCATCCCATTATTGAATTAACAAAGATCACTTCACTGGAAGCTGAAAAGCAGATTCGCGAACATATTCTGGAGGTAGATCTAAAGCATGTGAAGTACATTATGATTACCACAGGAATAATGATCAATACCGATTACACCTATACTGACTACCTGTGGATGCAGCACTTCATGGTATATGATGTAAGTAAGAAAGCTTTTATAGAGGAGTTGAAAAAATAGCAGCGAAAATTTCTCGACGTTAGTTACACTTACTTCTTGTCTTCTTCTTTTTCTC
>DASYTA010000055.1:0-2569 GCA_036002745.1 Cyclobacteriaceae bacterium
CGTGAGCATTGTTATATGAGGCACCTACATGTTTAGTTCTTGCTTCCATTAAGTTAAAACTGGCAATGTAATCCTTATAACTCGCGTTGTTATTGTTAAAACTCCCGCTGTCATTGTTAACATGAGCAGTGTTGTATTAAAACTATCAATTTCCGTGCCGTCAGGTCTTCCGACCTAACGCATACTGTACTTAAAAGTATTCTCTGTAATCTGTTATTATAACCACAAGCTGCTTACCAAACTCATAAAACATTGCACTTGAACATAGCCAGTCTTCAGGTTTACTTACTAAGTTCCAATTCTCTTGTAATGGATTCGTATGAATGTATTCTAATTTTGTTTCCAGAAGTTTTTTGTTAGCTAGGTAAACATCGTCAAACCTATCTTGCCATACTTTAAAAACTTGTTTCTTCTCAGGCACTCTCAGTTTTTCGAGTAAGTCAATATTTCCCGATTTTTCAATTTGCTGACGAACTTTCGTTGAGGTAAATTTCTTTAAGTCACGCATCCAATTTGAAAGTTGATTACCTTTTTTAAAATAAAGAATAAGATGAATGTGATTCGGCATGATTACATAACCCAGTGTTGCTGCAAAATATTTGTTGTTGAGAAAATTGATACTTTCGCTTACGGTATGCTTACAAGAGTCCATTTCCAAAAGGTTGTACCAATTGTAGCAAGTGGTAGTAACGAAGAAACATTCTTCATCTAGAAATTGATTTCGCCCACTGAGTCCCATTGGCCTAAGATAATAAATTCGAGTCCGTCAGGTCGAAAGACCTGACGTCACTGTAAAACGCGTGAAAATTGAAGCAGCCAAAAAGCAATTTGAATCAACACGGAAAACGGTGAATGAAGTGATGTATGATGTTGGGTATTCAGATACGAAAGCGTTTCGCCAAATATTTCGCAGAATCACAGGTCTCTCACCACTCGACTACAGAAACAGGTTTAACAAAGAGAAGTTAATTGTTATCTGACAAACTATTTTACAAAAAATACAAACTCGTGGTTGCCCACCTTTACCTCTTTTCTAAATGTGCTTTTATAGGAAGCCAGAGAATCGCTCTGGATTGTATTTTGTAAGTGAGGAATAATTGCACGGTCATTGTCGTCAAAACGGTAAGCCAACGAAATTGCCAACGCAATACCGAACAGTAAATGCATTTTCTTATGACTTGCAAAGTAAAGTGCAAGCACCGCCATCATTGTATTTATTTTACCAAGCACTAAAACAATTTTTCTGAACTGCGTCATATGTCTGTGTTTTAATCTGGTACAAATGTATAGTCACCGTATCTCAGCCAAAACCCGGAACTTGCTGACTTTTGATTTGACCTTAAGCCAACGTTGGTGTTCTTCACCAACGGTTTTCGCTTATTTGATTTGTTGGTGAAGAACACGACAAAGGCTAGGGAACAGAAGAACAGAAATCAAAAACTATAATCGCCGCCACTCGCCTTGTTAGCCTTCTTGACCAACCAAATTAAATTTTCTTACTTACAGGAATAATCAATAGAACCACATGAAACAATTAACTCTATTACTTCTTATTGTTGTTATGGCTGCCGGGTGCAGCTCACGAAGAAACTCTGAGGTATATATTCTGACGGTAAAAGAAAGAGGCATTTGTGATTCTTTGCAAATTGACTCAACGATCATTCAGGCGATCAGATCAGTTTATAGCAATGAATTTGAACCTTTCCATTACTCGCTCGGAAAAACTATAGAAAAGGATAAGGAAATTGAATCCGATCCCATTCTCTTAAAAGGCCTTGTACTAAAAGAAAAAAATTCAAAATCATATGACCTGGTTTTCGCATTAAAAGATGAACTTAGAAAGATGGGCTATAGCATTTTTCTGCTCGAGAACAATTTCAACATTAATGACAAGCTGGATCACATTGGTGTTCTTAAAACTACAGATAAGTACTCCGTGTTAAAACAAATAAGGACGGATGGAATCAATTTTGATATTACAAACGATAGCCTGATTACGATCATCAAGAAATTTGATGAAAACTATTCTCTTGAACTCATTGGTGCTTCGGGAGACTGGTGTGAATTTGTTATTCAAAAAGAACCTTCTAATTGGACGGAGTTTGCAAATGAAGTTTATAAAGTTTGCCCCGATGTAGTTGATCAAGGTACTGGTACAAAAGAAGCCTTGGCCGAGGAGATGAAAAGAACAAAAAGACTTTACTTTTGGTGGGATTAGTATTTTAAATAAGTCAATCGATTGTTTTGAAACAGTAGCTTTGCTGAGAAACTTGAAATCAATAGTTCGGTTTGTTCAAGTCTTGATCAAGAATATTGCTATCCGTATCATCATTGCTCGATTTATTACTCCATCTGTTTTCAAGAATCTTATAGAGAATCCAGGCAAAGAGCAGGCCCATTGGCAATGCGATGAGGCCTAGTAGAAGGCTATCATCGTCTCGACAGACTCAGGCACCAGAATGCCAAGAATAATACCCATAACAAACGTACCAAAATAGTAGGACACAACCCCAAGAATAGCAAAGCCCCATCTGCTTTTGTCATGGTGCAGGGCCAGATCATAAAAAGG
>DASYTA010000056.1:0-2606 GCA_036002745.1 Cyclobacteriaceae bacterium
GACTCGATTCTTGAAGCACAAAAGGCATTGGTTAATGAATTTGGAGGCACCCTCTTTACAATCGCGAAAGATGTAAAGCTGCAGATTGAATTTAATCCAGCAAAAGTACAGGCCTATCGTTTGATCGGTTATGAAAATCGAATGTTGAAAAGTGAAGATTTTAACAACGACAAAAAAGACGCTGGAGAACTCGGTTCGGGGCACACCGTCACCGCGCTTTATGAAATTATTCCAACTGGTGTAGAAAGTAAATTTTTCAAAGTCGACGAGTTAAAATACCAGACCTCAAAGATTGACCCTAAAACATTGAACACAAATGAATTGATGACGGTAAAATTCCGTTACAAAAAACCCGACGGTAATGTGAGTAAACTGATTGTTCATCCTTTAATTGATAATAATCTTTCACTTGAAAAGACATCGGATAACTTCCGTTGGGCAGCATCAGTTGCATCTTTTGGAATGTTACTTCGCCAATCAGAATTCATCAACGGTTTTTCGGAGGATGGTGTGCTTCGTCTTGCTCAAGGTGCGAAGGGTGATGATAAGGATGGCTACAGAACTGAGTTTGTCAGTTTGGTCAAAGCAGATCGGTTGGTAGCGAGTAAATAGAGGGATTGCACCACTAGAAATAAATGAGGCTCGCTTGGAGCCTCATTTTATTTTTTTAATCGGTGCAATTAGCTATTTAAGTTTTTTAGGGAGAGCATAAATATTGATTGTTTCATTCCACTTCGTAATATCTTTTTTGGTTTCGAGTTTTATAACCTTAGCATTTAGTTCGTGCTCATACACATAGTGGATGTCATATCCCTGCTTTTCAATGATTTCGTACAATTCCATTTTCTCCTCATCGCTTAAACCTCCGAAACACTCGGCAACGATTACTGGTTTATATTTTGATATAAGATCAGCTATTGACTTTAATATTTCTTTATCATAACCCTCTGTATCTATTTTTATAAAGGTCAATTTGCTAAGCCATTGACTGTAATTTTCTTCCAAAAAGCTTTTCAAATTTACACCCTTGATTTTTTCCGGATGTACAAACTTTCCGTGCTTACTCTCTTTTGTTTTTGATATGCCTCCATTACTAAATGAAGCCTCGGATGAGATATAAAAAAACTCATCCTCTACGTCGGAAATTGCATAGGGAAGAGCCACAATCTTCGATTTATCCAAGTTAAGCGTGGCATTTTTTTGCAGGATCTTATAAATGTATGGACCCGGCTCAAAACCTATAGTCAATCCGGAAGCACCAGTACATAAGGCTATTGGCACCGTGGTATCGCCAATGTTTGCTCCGATATCAATTGCTAAATCACCTTCCTTGATAAACTGTTTATAGAACCCAATAATTGACGAACTTATTGTTAACTGCTTGAGGTGAGACACCAAAGGATTGCTCCAGTTTGCAAATTCAATGTCTCCGATATTTTCGATATGGAGCTTTTCAATCCTTGCCGGATACTCTTGAGTTATTCTTCTTGCCTTTCTGCGAATCCGAGACTCTTTCCAGTAGGAAAATATGTTTCTCATTTTAATATGATTTATAAAAGTTTGACAGACAACGAAATTAGAATTTAAGCCTGAAGAAACTGCAATTTAATAATGCTTTTCAATCCCGTTTTTACAGATGAAGAAACCCAGTTGTATTTTCCGGTCAACTATCGCACGTGTTTTGATTTCCATGGCGGTTGAAAATCTTTCTATATGATAGAGGTGATACACAATGGCTCTGTACTTCATAGAATAGAACTCGATCGACTTTAACGCTTCTAATCTCCATTCAATATCAGTGTCTTCACCACCGCCAGGTGCTACATAATCTTCATCAAATCCATTGATGGCCACTAAGTCCGATTTGAAGATTCCCATGTTGCAACCCAATAACCTCGCGGAATCCTTTTTCTTAAAATATTGTGGAATAATTTTTAGGTATAATCCTTCTTCGACGCGCTTGCATCCACTAATCAGGAGATTGAAAAAATTCAAAGACGATAATTTTTTATTCTTTAGTAGTTGTGAAGAAATTCGTTCGTTTAGCATTACCCTTCTTCCATACAAAATCCTTCCGGCTCGTTTTGCTTTGATGTACTCTTTCACCAATTTTTTGTGAGGTACGCAATCACCATCGATAAAAATTATAAAATCAGTTGTAGCCCTTACCACTGAAGCATTGAGCGCTTTACACTTTCTAAATCCTTCATCAGCTTGCGAAACATGCAACAACGGGTATGATAGCATGGACCTTTGTTGATTAATAAAATCAATAGTCTCTTTGGCATCATCATCCTCAGAAACAATCACCTCAAAGCTTCCCTTTGCAGTTTGTTTATTTAAGGCGAGTAGAATGATCTCCAGATTTTGGAGATTTTTATAGTAAGAAATTATAACGGAGGCTTCTTTGGAGCTGTTATGCAAGTGAAGCATGCTTTCTACTGGTAGTTGCTGCGTAGTTTTTCATCAGATCAACATATTTATCAGTAATGAATTTCATACTGTGAAAATTGCTAGCATACCTAAACGAATTGTCAATGTATTTATCTTTTTCGGCCGATGGGTGCAACAGAAAATCAATGCCGTCCGCGATAGCATCGCTATCT
>DASYTA010000057.1:0-7149 GCA_036002745.1 Cyclobacteriaceae bacterium
TACTCGTCGTGAATCAAATATTTGTGGACGAGAAGGAAGGATTCGAGAAGGAGGTTATACAATATGTTGATAGTCTGGAAACAGTGTTAAGGCTGTTTGTAGCAGGTGGAAGCGAGTTAAATGAAGGTTCAAAAATGTTGCTGAAAAATCGCCTTGATAACGAGCTTCGCTTTGAGTTGCTCAAAAATAATACAAAAAGAATAACGAAAGATTTTAAAAGTCTGTTGTCTAAATTGAAGCTAGACGAAACTTAGTTCAAGATTATTGGCGGCAAAATATCCCAGATCAACGTCAATTTTTTTTGGAAAACGTAGTAAGAGATAAGTTAAGGATGGAATCAACAATTACCTAGACAAGGATTTCGATGTCAAGGATTCATCAGATCACTCACCAAAATCCACTAATTGCCAAGAAGGTAAATTTCTTTGCCGATTACTTTGAGTACCTGTCTTATAGCATTGGGATAACAGAGGATATGGATATCGACAATCATCTTTCTTTAGTTGAGAAGATATTGTGGCAGGTTGAGTCTAATCTCTCCAATAGCATTCCTTACGTTGATAACTATCTCAATCATCCCTACCTACAAAAAAGTGATAGAATTGTCAATGAATTTGGTAGACATAACTCGCTATTCGAATTAATTGATCACTACAAAAAATCGGAATCTAAAAAAAATTGGATTCAAGAAAACCCGGCGTTCATTTCAAAACTAAAATCGTTTCGTAATGCATTAAAAAGAGACCTAATAAGGAAGACTTTATCTGACATAATCAGCTTCTTGCGGTGCGTACACGATCTCGACTACCATAGGACCGACTTACTCTATCATACAAAAATCATTATTTCAGAATTCTTAATAAATGGCCATTCCAGAAAAGATCTTGGGAATGTGTTTGAAAAGATAATGACGAGAGATTTTAATTTCCCGTTTCCTAAAAAGCTAGACTCACATCAGGCCAGAGAAGAGTTTCTATCGAAGCGGACCTTTGATCAACAATTTCAAGGAATTATGAATTTGTTAAGGTCACAGCCAAAGAAACATTATTTTCTATTCCGGATAATTGGTGTAAGACCATTTGAGGAATTTGAATTCAAATATAATCAAGTCACGTTTTACCATCCATTGCACCCGAGACTGAAACAGATTCGTGAGGCGAACATGGCGTCACCTGGTAGTACCACTGGATTTTTTGAGAAGGAAGACCTTATTATCGCTGTAATATCATTAAAGTACTATAGCCTTGACATAGCGGAAAAGGATGCAGTTGCTAAAATTTCAAGTGAACTTGCATATCTAAACAGTCGGATAAATTCAAATGGCTATGTTGAGAAATACACCTATTTGAAATCACCCGACTTAAAAGTTTATAGCGGTCGATGGGGTAGCCAGGAGGACTACACTGCATTGCACAAACTGGATCTGGAGATACTTAAAAACAACCCCCACGTCTTTCTTAAAACCTTGAAAGGCAAAGCCAAAGCATATTTTCTTAAGCACGAAAAACTTTTCACTACAGCCATGACAAGTGGAAACGTTGAGGACTATTGGCAATATTTGGAAGCAGTAGTGCCGCTCAACGCAAATGGTACAAAGCAAGTAATGGATGTTGTCTCATTGCTATTGTTGCTCAAAGCTGAGACCTCATATAAAAGTTCAATCGCTGATAATATCAGATCAGCAATTGCCCCTTTCGCAGTAAGTCCAGAAGCAATCGGCTTAAATTCTGATCAGCAGATGCGCTACTTTGAAGAAGAGCAAAAAAGACATACAATAAGCTTTAATCGACTGAGAAAGGAATCCAATCACCCATTCCTTCATCACTTACTTGATGAAAGAAAAAGAGCTTGGCATCATCGTGATTTCATTCGTGTAAAGAAATATTATCACCGAATATTGTCTGAAGCGTATGCACAGCGCAACGCGATTATACATAAAGGGGAAGGATATGAAAAGAGTCTGATCACAGTCAATAATTCATTCCCCTGGATTATTACTCGCTTTAGATGGGTTATCTTTTACGGTTTACGAAAGAAACCCTTCAGCACATTTTCTGAACTTATTAAAGATCTTAAATCAGAGGCAGAAGCGCTTTTGGATAACTATAAAAATCGTTCCACATCTGAGTTATAATCTACCCCTGACAGTGAGATCTGTAATTGAGACTAAAAAGATGAATTGGTCGCTATTGTGCTATAGATCACATAGCCAACGACATTATGACTACTAACTTATTGAACGCCGAGTTACCAATTTTAGCCCTCGTGTTTACTAAATTGTACTCGAAACACCGAAATGGACTACGCAATCCGATACGTCTTTGACGCAAACACTGGTGAAGCGTTTGACGCAACAATTGCCTTCAAAACGATTCCTTTGGGTCAGGCATTTCGAAAGAATTATCATGTTACAGATCAGGAAATCAGATGCCAGGAGTGCTTCCAAAAGGCAACGGTATCCGACAATAAAAGCGGCCGAGTTTATTTTAAACATTTCCCCAACACCGCCTATTGCATTTTGAAGGACGAAGAATTGAGTCCTTCTGACCGACAAAAGATCGAAGAACACCTTGGAAGTGTAGAAGGTGAAAGACATAAATTCTTGAAAAAATCCATTAGCAGTTATCTATCAGAGCATGCCGGGGTAGATTCAACATCCATTACTGTTGACGATCATTTCGTAAAAGATTCACTTGAAAAAAGAAGGCCGGATATTTTTTGCAATTTCCAAGGCAAACAAATTGCTTTTGAGATTCAGGTATCCCCGTTGCCGGCGAAGTACATTTTCAAAAGACACGAGTTCTATTTGAGAAATCAAATCTACCTAATCTGGATTCTGGACGACTTTGATGTTAAAGGGCAAACTCAGACGGAGAAAGACATTAAGTATCTTAATAAACATCAGAACTTTTTTTATTTCAATGACCTGAGTTCAACGCAGACATTGGTTGCTCAATTCAAAGAGGGTTTTGTTAATTCTCAAAATAAAATGTACTTCAAATGGAAACACGAATTCATATCGCTGAACGATCTGCACTTTGATAACAAGGAGTACCAGGTATATTATCGGAGTTTGGAAAAAGAAACACAAAAGGCAGAAGGTATAATTGCAGAAAAGGAATTGCCGTTCCTAATCAAATTCTTGCGGGAGTTTTATAGAACAGATCATGAAAGATATATCCAGTTAATCGACAAGGAACTTGAAGATATTGATTACAAGAGGTTTCAAGCGATTGATAGAAAGGTGGTCGGCAATACGGCTGAAATTTTTTTCAAATCACTTGAGGGAACTGGCAAACGCAACTTTATCATTTTCTTGTTAAAATCTGTTCGCTTTTCCAAGCCCTTGAATACCAAGAATTCAAGTGGGATGAATCTTCTTGAGTTTGCCTTGCGTGCGAATTTTAATTACACACCGTTGCTACTGCGCCTGTTTTTTTCCAATGGGTATGAATTATCAGACTCGGACAGAGTCTATCTGCAGTCAACTATCCTGGAAAACGAAACCGACGCTCAACGAGAGCAAAGGATACTTAAGATCTACGGTTACAACGTATTAAGGGATTTCAGGCTAATTGAAATTTATGACCGAATGGAGGGACCAATGCTTACCTTACTTTCGGCAAAGCATAGAAGAATAATCGGTATGGGATTCACCAATTTTGTGAGCCTTGCAAACAATGCCATTCAGAGTTATAAAACGTCGTGGCCATATATCGAGAAAGGTTTTAAGCACTATGGAATTTGGGAGAGTATTTTGTCATCTGATAAGAAGCACTCGTTTCAGAATAAATTAAGTTTGATAAGCCATGAGAAAATTCAGGCGAGCTGGCTTGACGAAGTCTTACTTATTCTCACAAGATTATTTCCCGATGTGTTCCCTTCTGAAAAAAATCCAATCCCTTGGCTTCAAAGTATTGACGAACTCTCTTTTGTTCAAACTTCATCGAGATCGTCAACATCCGCTACACCATTGTAAAATTCATTGAACTTTTCTTTGGTTTGCGAATCCCATAGAATTAGCCTGTTCATATTGAGCATCTTGATCACACCAATATGCATTACACCAGGGCTCACATCCGTTGACGCTGAACCTGTCCATGAGTATTTAATAATTCGGTTGGAAAGGCATGACGGCTTGAAAGAATTCTGTTTGTTAAGTCCAATCGGTTCGTTAACCCGTAATGACAAATAGTTGTAAATTTTCCCCTGAGCGTACCTTTATTCCAAGCCTCAAGTTTTTGCCTATATGTGGTCGTTGGTACATTTCATTTTTTCATCAAAATTTTTCTAACCTCAATTGATATTCCTGAATGTTTAAAATCAAAATTTTCATCGTTGAATGAGTACCCTTCGCCTACAAGATGCTTCCTAATTTCCTTTCCAGGGACCCAGTTAAGTAAATTCTTCTTTAGTATTGAATCTACCAGCGCTTTCATTTTTAGTTCCAGTTTATCCCCATCAGGAAGAGACTCACCAATACTGTCAAATTGTTTTCTTAATAATTCGATGCCCGTTTTCGCTGATTGCGCTTTATCAAGCCTGATCCTCGTAGCTGATTTAAAAAATGTCTTGAAATATTCGGCGTGAATGATGGATCGATTTTGATCTAGAAGGTCCTTGTATTTTTTCACACTCATGGGCACTCCAACTTTTGATCGCCAACATGGCAACAATTCATCCATAAGATATAAGTTCTCAATTTCCCAAAAATTAAAATAGTAGATATGGTGAAGGTTACTTGAGGCCGGGCGAATGTAGACCCCTTTATGGCTCTGCAAACTATTCACCAAGCTTATTAAATCGACATTTCCGGTTAAATAATTCTTAAGGTGCCCTTTGAACCAAACATCTCCATCTTGTATTCCAATCGATCTTATGTTCGAAACTTTCAAGATGTCTTCAAATACACCAGTGAAAGAATTGCTATCACTAACATTGCCGCTATTACCTATTGGTATTATGTTGGGTCGTTCTTCGGGTAAAAAGAATTTTAAAAACAAATCACGTTGACCTTTTCCAGCCCCGAGCTGATTTTCGATGAAAATGTTATGTCCCTTCGATAACATCAATGGAGAAAACTTAACGCCATTACGACTCAAGGCATTTATCAGATCGAGGTCTGTTTTCGAATTGCTTACGTTTCTTTCACTATCAAATGTTATGATGTTAATGATTTCCGGATCTATAGCAGCTAATCTCTCAATGAGGGCTGTCGAATGGCTAGCAATGACAATTATGCAGCCAGGATTGGAAATCAATAATTCGCGTAATTCGTCAACTAGAACCGTTACCATGTCATCATGCATATGGATATCAGGCTCGTCCAAATTCAATATATCGCACCTTTCATCCTTCGCGGCAGTAAGAGAGAAAACAAGATTAAGCAGACTGGCTTCACCGGTACTTAGGTCCTTTGATTGAATATAATTGTCATTGTCCATCAACGTCAATGACGCCCGCCCCCAACTGTCAATGTCGCCTAAATTGATTTTTACTTTTTTGTTTGTTGTGCCTAAGAATCTAGCAAATCTTCTATTAATGGATTCTTCTAGTTCCTTAATTCTTAAAACGAATTCGCCGCTGTTATAGAATTCTTTTAGCTTCTTTTTAATAAATTCTGTGACAACTCTAATAGGCTCCTGCATCATAGAATGCGCCTTATTGTCGTGCTCTGGCGAAAAAAGGCTTGAGCTTACGAAGCCAGACATTTCAAATTTTGGAGGATTAAAGTTTCCGTGAATTTGGCGACAGACGACTGGGATAGAACTACTGGTCAGTTCAATGTTACTCTGAAAGGTACTTCCATCGTTCATAAGATTATGAAGTACATAATCTTCTGGAACGTTTTTCAGGCGCATTTTTATTGCTCCTTTTTTGCCTTTCAAGGAGTATTCGCTTAGTGTTATTGACCCAAAGCGACTTTCTATACTAGCGTGCAAATTCTTCTTGAGACAAGCTCGACATCATTCGTGAAAAAAGGAAGATTCAACGCGATCCTTAAGATCGGCGTTGTTCGTTGCTATTTGTTGTATTAGCCGAAGGAGGTTTGTCTTTCCGCACCCATTTTTCCCAACCAAAAGGTTAATGCCTGGACTGAATTTTAATCGCTTTCGCTGGTTCAGTCGAATGCCTGAGTATCCTTGCAGCTTATGGAGGATCAAATCTCTATTCATCATTACTTCAATACTTTCGGAATCTAATTATTCCGCTTATGTCTTCCAACACTACAAACCAGATTCAAAATCAACGCCGCGATTACGCAAATGAAACTTTCGTATCTTCAATCTAAATATTGACTAACAAAGGGAACAGATTATGGCAAAGCTACCTAAGAACCACGGCAAGGATTGGACCAGCACCGACAAAAAAGAGTTTAAGAAACTGGTAAGTGAAAATACACCTACCAGGCTGTTGGCCTACAAGATGGGACGGACTGAAAATTCTGTTAGGCTCTTCGCCAGCAGTAATGACATTTCGCTGAAACCTACGAACCAATCTCCCTATAACCGGAAGAAAAAATAAAGCCCTAAACTATCACTTCCAAAGTCAACATTTACATAGAAAGAAACCTTCCTTCTTCTCAGTGAATATTCTTAAATACTGGCGCAACACATTAGCAGATGCCGCAAGGGCAGAAATTAATTTAGATAAAACACTTCATATCACAAATTGTATTGTCAATTTCGAAGCTGGTCAGGTTGACATCGCAAAGTCGCAAGAGTTGATCGACAAAGAAGAGATCAGGATAAACGGAGTGAAGGGAATCGAAGATAGGAAGCATAAAGACTGGCAGCATATCATTGAAGTACAAGCTCTAGTTGCTCCTTTTTATATAAATGCAATTCCTGAACATACGCGGATTATTGGAGAGAGTGGTCCATTCTATCCATTTTTGATAAGAGCAATATTGAACCGTCAAGGGAATTTAAGGCCCGACGATGATACTTTTCCGTACATTCCCAGGGTGCACCTCGAGCCACAAATCAACGAGCGAGTCAATTTTATCTTTTCAAATGTCGATGTAGTTGATAAAGTATTTTCGGAGGCTTTTAATGAGCAGAACTGGTCAGATTATTGGAATTACATCCAATCAATCTTTCGGAAGTTAACTGGTCAGGACATACGGACCTACAAGGCTGATAATTT
>DASYTA010000058.1:0-11367 GCA_036002745.1 Cyclobacteriaceae bacterium
AGCAAGTGAAAGATAAAGTGTGCTTCCATCCAAATTAAAACTATACCCTGTGGGTAAAACAAAAGCAACCACTTTCCGTGGGATACCCATTTTCTCTAAGTTCTCCATTGCAAGAGGAAGAGCGGATTCACTCGTTGCAGTAGAGAATGCTACGGCAACAGGTTCGGAGATGGCATTAATAAATTTTCTAAAATTCAACTTGATGATGAGACCGATCGGCACAAAAACAACAAGAATAAAAACGATCAATGCTCCATATAACGTAGCCACCAGCAGCGCTAAATTTTTCAATACTTCAAATCCAAAGGAAGCAATGGAATAAGCCAACGCACCGAGCACTGCAAAAGGGGCGAAGTACATTACGATATGCGTAAATTTAAACATCACATCCGAAAGCCCCTCGGCAAACTGCAACATTGGTTTTCTTTTCTCTTCAGTGAGCATTGCCAGCGCAACAGCAAACAAAACACTGAACACTACTACTTGTAACACTTGGCCTTCGGCAACGGCTTTTGCAATATTTTCAGGAAACGTGTTGAGGATTGGGTTGTGTGATTCTTTCTGCGACAATAATTTTTCAGCACGTTGTTCCTGACTTTGAGCCATTTCAACATGAGCACCTTCACCTGCTTTCGTTAAGTTGATGGCGGCCAATCCGATAAATAAGGCGATCGTTGTTACGATTTCAAAATAGAGAATCGCTTTTAACCCCATTCTCCCCACTTGTTTTAAATTGGAGTGTGCTGCGATCCCCACTACCAACGTTGAGAAAATAAGTGGTGCAATTATGGTTTTTATAAGTCGAAGGAAAACTCCGCTCAATACATCGAGGTGAATGGCAATAGAAGGAAACGAAAAACCAATCTCACAACCGAGGAACATGGCTACCACAATCCATGGTGTCAATGCTTTCCTCTGTATAGCTAGGTAAATAAATAATCCCCAGACGATCCACCGGGTTACAGCAAGTACGGAACTGCTAACTTCAATCCATTGATAATAGTCGGCAAGGCCTGCAAAAACGGCTATTGTAGCAAAAGTGAAGAGGAGAAGGGAGAGTGCTTTGAGGTTCACAAAAAGGCAATTTATTTGGGCGTGAAGATAATAGTTATTCCTATATCGATTGCATAAGTTCAATAATGTAAGAATGCGCAGCGAACTTTATTTCCGTACTTTTGTTGTGAAAATTGTAAAGACTAACGACCATGTTACAGGCTGCACCCAAATCGATTCATCTATATTTAGAGAGCAATCCCAACCCAAATTCGCTCAAATTTGTGGTGAATGAGATGCTCGTGCCCGATGGAATGAGCTTTGATTTTCCCAGCCCCGCTGACGCTGAAGATGCACCTCTTGCTCAGGAGCTTTTCATGTATCCTTTCGTGGAACGTGTTTTTTATATGAGCAACTTCGTCACTGTAACAAAAAAAGAAGATGTAGAGTGGATCGAGATACAAGACACCCTTAAGAACCACATTCGGACATTTTTAGAATCTGGAAAATTGATTCTCGACAAAAAAGAAGAAGCTGCGCCTCAACAAGAAGAAACCGAAACGATCAAAAAGATAAAAACGATTTTGGATGAATACATCCGCCCGGCTGTGGAACAGGATGGCGGAGCGATCACCTTTCATTCTTACGAAAACAAGCGCGTGAAAGTAACCTTGCAAGGTTCTTGCAGTGGTTGCCCTTCATCAACCATCACATTAAAAGCAGGTATCGAGAACCTCTTCAAGAAAATGATGCCCGATGAAGTAGAAGAAGTAGAGGCGCTAGGCTAATCTCAAAAAAAAGAAATCGCAAGTTTGTCCTGCGATTTCTTCAATACTATTCACTACCAAAGAATTATTCTGTCTTCTCGGTTCCTTTCAAGTGTTTATCCAAAAATTTCAACACTTCTTCGGAGGACTTGATATTATTTTCCTTTTTCACAAAGCCGTGACCTTCGTCTGGAAAGATCACATACTCAACCGGCACGTTATTCTTTTTGGCGGCTGCAACAATTTCATCAGATTCTACTTGAAGAACGCGTGGGTCATTGCTACCCTGCAGCACAATAAAAGGTTGCGTAATTTTCGAAGCATAAAAAAGTGGTGATTTATTATAGAGCGCTGCTGAATCAACGGCTGGGTCTCCCAACTCTACATACAATGCTTTTCTGAATGATTCCCACCATGGTGGAATACTCTTCAATGTTCGAAGCCAATTGGTAACACCATAGTAGTTTACACCCACTTTAAATTCTTTTGGCGCAAAGGTAAGCGCGGCCATTACCATATAGCCGCCGTAGCTGCCACCATAAATTCCAATTTTGGTTGTGTCGATATAAGGAAGAGTAGCTAAGAATTTTTTGGCTTCAATACAATCTTTCAAATCTTCATTGCCATGTTTCCGATCATCAGCTGCAAAGAAAGTTTTGCCATAGCCACTGCTACCGCGATTGTTCACAGCAAGGATCGCATATCCATGATTCACCAAGTGTTGTAACGCCGCAGAATAATTTAATCGGGTTTGCCCACCAGGCCCGCCATGAATCCAAAGTAATACAGGAACTTTTTGCCCTTCGGCAATACCTTTTGGTTTGTACAGTAGCGCAGGAATTTCCATTCCATCGAATGATTTGTAACGAATCACCTGACCGGCTACCAAATCATTGGGATCAATCTCTTTTGTCATGGTGTTGGTGATCTGCTTCACTTCTTTCGTTTCGAAATTATAGACAAACAAATTGCTTGGCGATTTCGAACTGCTCACGTAAAACGACATCTTCTTTTCACTGTCTGAAATATTTACACCTGTGATATCGCCTTCAGGTAATCCCGCAATTTCTAGTTGCTTGCCTCCTGCTGATTCATCGTAAATTTTTATTTCGGTACGGGCATCGTTATTAATGGCTACAACTCTATACTTTCCATTCCGAGAGATGGAGGCGTAGGACAAATCCCAAGGTGCTTCCTCCACCTTGGCTTTTGTGCCTGTTGCGATGTCATAGCTGGCGAGATACATAAACTCGCTTCCCTCATTGGTGAGATAAAATAATTTCTTTCCATCGAGACTAAAATATTGTGGGCTGTATTGAATGTCACCCTCATGTTCGCTTAACAATTTGGTCTTGCCCGTTTGTGAATCGAGCAGGTACATATTAGAGTTATTGGTGGTAATGCTTTCGCTTAGTGCAACATAACGATCATCGTTCGAAATCGCTTCGGGGTTGAGTCCTTTGTCGTTTTTGTATAGAAGAGTTGCTGGATAAACTTTCCCTTCTTTCTCTCCACCTTCGAGTTGCACTTTGTATAGATCAAAAAATTTCTTGTCGCGGCTGTTGGATACATAATACATTAATTTCTGATCATAGCTCCAACCGGCAAACTGTGCTTTAGCCGTGGTGTCTTGAATTAAATCATTCACCTTGCCATCTGTATTGCGTACAAAAATGTGAGTGATTTCATTGCCACCTTTGTCGCTACCGTATAAAATGCGATCGTCCTTGGGAAAGTAGCCATAGGTAAAAATTGCATTATCAGTTGATGTGGTCAGCGGCTTTTGTTCACCGGTTTCAATATTGATTTCTACGGCATTGAAAATTCCGGTGGCCTTGCTGCTGATGAGAACTTTTGTTTCATCCGGCGAAAATGCTCCACCAGTTATTTGAACTACGTCCATCAACTGTCGGATGGTATACGCTTTGGGTGGCTTTTCTGTCTCTTTAGGTTTGCATGATCCGACAAGCAAAAGAACAACTCCGACAATGAGAATTTTAGATAGCTTCATAAGATTGATTTTAAGAAACCGAATATACTTAAAAGTATTTATTCGTTTGCTTAGCTCTTAGCTTCATCTCATGCTTTCAGTCATCGCCTTGCTTAAGTTTTCAAGTCCCTTTTTAAAGACTGTTGAATCAACCCAGCCGAAGCCCAATCGGAAATAAGAATCCGGCATAGTAAACCAGTGACCGGGCCCGACCATCGTTTTATACTTTTGTAGTAAGGTGGAATAAAACTTATCAAGGTCGATAGCGTTGGGGTCTTTAAATCTAGGAAAACAGACCACTCCTCCTTTTGGTAAAATACATTCCAATCTGTTTTCAGACTGCAGCCATTGACAAAGAAATTTATAATTCTCCAGTGAACGCTCATTGATCCTACTTTCAAATTTTTCCTTCTGAATTAAAAACTGGTGGGCTACTTCTTCATCGAGTGCAGAATTGCTGATGTAGATCATTTCCTTTGCCGCCAGAAACCGTTCCATCAAATCATCATCTTGCGAAATAAGCCAACCTATTCTCAAACCAGGAAGTCCATACGCTTTGGATAAAGAAGAAACGCTAATCACTTTTTTACTTTTCGTAGCAACAATTGGATAAGGAGTTTTAAAACAAGTGTCTCGGTACGTTTCATCAACAAGCAAATGGATATTTCTTTTCTCAGCTAAAGCAATTAACGAATTCAATTCCTCTTCATTCATCAACATACCGGTGGGATTATGCGGAGAAGTGATGCTTATCAATTTCGTATTGGATTGAATTGCTTTTTCAAGAGTAGAAATATTTACCTTCCATTGATCATCAAATTTCAAATCGATATAAGTGATGGCACAGCCAATCGTTTTTGGCACCTCTATGTTGGTAGAGTAGTTGGGCCTGATAACGATAAGATGATCTTTCGCCTCGAGCAAGGAAGTGTTGATAATAAACAATGCGCCTGCGGCCCCGTTAGTTATCAGTATCTGATTTACATTTAAGTTGGTTCCTTCAATAATTTTGTTGCGCAGCCCGGTGCTTCCGCGATGGGCGATGTATTCTAGTTTTAATTGACCCAATTGAAGGTTCAGTTCTTCAAACTTCAAATCGGTTACAGAGCTCTCGGCAAGGTTGAATTCAATGGAACCATAGCCGATTTCCTCTGGCGATTCTTTTTCTATGGGCATTCGTTGGTAAAGCATACTCTATAAAGTAATTCAGCCGTAAAAATGGTGATAATATTGAGAGAATGTTTCGCTATCGCTTACCCATAGAAAAAATGAAGTATTAAATTGCGAGATGAAATTTAGAGGGCTTTTGTGTGGAATGCTGATATCGTTAATCTTTAATCTTGGTTTAACAGCGGGGCCTGGAATCAATTTCATTGAGAATAAAGGACAATGGCCAGGTCAATTTGATTTTACCGGGCGAGTTTCCGGAGGACTTTTTGCCGTAGGTAAAGGAGCTTTCACGTTTACATTCATCAATCAAAAACAGATTGAGGAACAACACCTGGGAAACCATGGACAATACAAAGAAAATCCAAGTTCATCATCGATTATAAATGGCGAGGTAGTTACAACTTCCTTTTTAGAATTCAATCCTAACAGCAAGCCACAACCTTTCGGGCTGATGCCACAGTACTACAATTATTTTCTAGGGTCTGATAAAGGTAAATGGAAATCACTCGTGCACGCTTACGAAGGCGTTTTTTACAACTCTTTCTATCCGGGAATCGATTTGAAAGTTTATTCGGAAGGAATCAATTTAAAATATGATTTTATTCTTGAGGCAGGAGCTGATCCATCTTTAATTCAATGGCAATACAAAGGCGTTGATTTAATTTCATTTCATAACGGAGATATTGAAATAAAAACTCCTCTCACTGACTTGATAGAAAAGAAACCCATCGCATATCAATTCATTGATGGTAAGAAAGTCTTTATTCGGGTGGAATATAAATTCAACGAAGGCAAACTATCTTTTAACGTTGTTGATAAATATGATCATTGCCTTCCATTAGTCATCGATCCTCTTCTCATTTTCTCCACTTACTCAGGCTCAACCGCCGATAATTGGGGAAGCACTGCTACTCCGGGAGAGCACGGCACCTTGTATTCTTCTGGTATTACTGCGCTGGTAGAAAGCGGATACACTCTTGGTGGAAATTTTCCGGCAACACCTGGTGCGTTTCAAACTACTTACGGTGGCTTATTTGATGTTGCCATTTTAAAATACGACTCAACAGGCAGCAAACTACTTTATGCATCTTACTTGGGTGGGCTTTACTCCGAATCACCACACAGCTTGGTAATCGACAAAGATGAAAACTTGTTGGTGCTCGGAACCACTAGCTCATCTAACTTCCCAATAACATCAAATGCATTTCAAAAAAATTTTAATGGAGGTATCTCCATCCACCAAAGTCCATTTAATTCTTACAGAGAAATACCTATTCCCTACGAGAATGGCTCGGATATTTTTGTCACGAAAATATCAAAAGACGGAACCAAACTTTTGGCGAGTACTTATTTGGGTGGTAGCAATAATGATGGGCTAAATCCTCCCTCAAGTTTATTGGTTCAAAATTATGGTGACCCAATGCGAGGGGATATAATCAGTGATCAAGATGGCAACATTTTTATCAGCACCGTAACTGCATCTCCCGATTTTCCACTGGTTAACGGATTCAACACGGCTTATAAAGGTGGTGATACCGATGCGCTGATCTTGAAACTTAATAGTGATTTGTCTCAGCTAGTCTGGGGTACTTTTTTAGGAGGAAGTTTGGCCGATGCATCTCACACTATCAAATTCGACAATAGCGGAAATCTGTTCGTTGCAGGAGGAACTGCAAGTGCAAATTTCCCTACTACACCCGGATCCTATCAACCAGTTTTTGGTGGTAATGTGGACGGATGGATTTCTAAAATCAGCGGTGATGGATCGTCTCTTTTAAAATCAACTTTCACAGGAACATCCTCTTTCAACCAGATCTATTTCTTAGATCTTGACAAGCAGGAAAATGTTTACGTGTACGGTCAAACAGTTGGAACATTTCCGGTTACATCAGGAGTTTATCGCAATGCTAACAGCGGCCAATTCCTTCAAAAGTTTGATAACTCACTTTCGACTTTATCATTTTCAACGGTGTTTGGTTCCGGGATCGGAATTCCAAACATTTCACCCACAGCATTTCTAGTCAATGACTGCAACAACATTTATCTATCCGGATGGGGTGGCGCACTTAATAGCGAATTAGGATATTGGAATAGTTCCACTCAGCAAATGCCGGTTACACCCGATGCCTTTCAAAAAACAACCAGCGGTTCAGATTTTTATTTCATCGTTCTTTCAAGTGATGCAACGAAATTATTGTATGCTACTTATTTAGGTGGTGTCGATTCGCGCACACATTTAGATGGTGGCACTTGCCGTTTTGATAAAAGTGGGGTCGTTTACCATGCAGTTTGTTCCGGATGCTCAGCCTATAATACTCTCAATAGTCCGACATCCGATTTTCCAACTACTGCCAATGCATGGAGTCGCGTGAACGGAAGCAAGAATTGCAACAACGCCGCTTTCAAATTTGATTTAGCCTCGCTCAAAGCGCGAATTCAAACCAACTCTATAAAACTTAATCAACCCAACCTCACACACGCATGTGTTAATGATAAAATTGTTTTTCAAAACCTGAGTACCGGAGGGCAAACTTATGATTGGAATTTAGGTGACGGCAGCAAGCAAGCCAAAACGGATACATCACAAATTATTCACCAATATCTGAACGCAGGCAAATACACAGTACGACTAAAAGCTACAGATTTGGGTACGTGTGCAGGAAAGGATTCAACTTCAACTTATATCACCATTTATAGTCCGCTGGGTATTGCCGGACCAGACCAAATTATTTGCTTTGATGCCGTTGCCACATTGCAAGCTTCAGGCGGAACAGATTATCTCTGGGCAACATCTGATAAATCGTTTACGTCATCGCAGGCGAGTCCTTCTGTTAGTCCTAAAAAAGAAACAAATTATTTTATAACTATTACCGACCAGAATGGTTGTGTAAAAAAAGATACCGTGACAGTTGATGTAGTACCAGGCATTGATCTTAAATTAAAAGCAGAACAAATTTATGATTGCGAAAGTCGGCCGGTTTTAAATGTTACTAATTTGACGGACTCACAAGAGGAAGTCTTTTTTGATTTTGGAGATGGCTCTATATCCGATCAACAACAAACCACGCATCAGTATGTGGCTGATGGAAAATATGTAGTGCGACTGGTTGGCAAAAAAGAATTCTGTATTTATGATACTGCCGTGACGTTGCCCTTCTTTTATCGCAAAGTGCCCAACGTATTTACGCCGGAAGGTTCACCTGGATTAAATGACACATTCATGATTCAATATGGTGATGCGAAAGTTGTGCCTGGTTCTGATCCTCCGATTCAAATCTCACTGAAGGTGTACAATCGATGGGGTAAATTGACTTATCAAAACAACAATTACAAAAACGACTGGGCGGCGAAAAATGTGGAAGGTGGGGTTTATTATTTTGAAGCTACCATTGCTGGCGAAACAACCTGTAAAAGTTGGGTGACTATTATTAAGTGATTCAGATCTTCTTCCAATTCGCTAAATACACTCCTCCTAAAATCAGCACCATTCCGATGAAATGGCCTATCAGCAACACTTCACCATCGATAACGCCCCACATTACAGAAACCAAAGGCATCACGTAAGTCACCGAACTTGCAAATAAAGGAGAAGAAATGCGAAGCAGTTTATAAAATAGTAAGTTAGCCACTGCTGTGCTCATGAGTGCGAGGATCAAGACAAATCCCATAGCACGCCAGGCACCTTCTGTATTTGCAAGTTTATAAGTGAAGTCAGTGAAGTCAAACAAATAAACGTAGGCAAAAGGAGCAATCAACAAAAGAGAAACACTAATGATCGTCATTGGAGCGTGCGAGGGCATTTTAAACTTTATGAAGTTTAGGTTCAACCCGTAGCAAGCACATGCCAATACAATCAAAAGCGCATACTTATTGAATGCACCTAATCCACCATCGGCTCGAGCCATCGCTAATACAATACATCCACCGAAGCTGATGACACTTCCAAAAATAGCCCAACCTCTGAAACGCTGACTGAACAACAAAGCTCCTATGATCATCGTCCAGATAGGAGAAAGCGTATTCAAAATTCCCGCTAACGAACTATTCAAATGAACCTGAGCGGTAGCGAATAAAAAAGCCGGAATAAAAACAGCTAGCATGCCCGACAGAAAAAGCTTCAAATAGTCAATTCCCTTTAGCTCCTTCAAATGCTTAATTGCAATTGGTAATAAAAATAAAAATGCAGCTGCCACGCGAAGCGCGCCCACTTCATCCGAAGAAAATACTTTTAATCCTTGTTTGATCAGAATAAATGAGGTTCCCCAAATGAGTGATAAGCTAAGCAGTAAAACGACGGCTTTGAATCGGTTGTTGTCAGGCATAAGAAAATGAAAGTGTAAAGATTGAAAATCGACTCATCCAATGCAATGCGTTTTCTTGCGGAGTTGGTTGTAAATTTGTTACCCAAGTAACGATCCTTACGCAGTTAAGTTCCTCCTGTTGAAAAAAATCATTAAAAAATATCGGGTTCCACTTTCAATGTTCGGTGTGATGAGCATTGTTTATTATTTCTCTTTGCCCTCACGGCTCTTCAATGATCCTTATTCAACAGTGGTGGATGATCACCAGGGTAATTTATTAAGTGCTTCAATCGCGAGAGATGGCCAATGGCGGTTTCCATTTGATAATGAAGTCCATGAAAAATTTTCGGAAGCACTTATTCTTACCGAGGACAAACGATTTTACGATCACTTCGGAGTTGACATACTTGCTTTGTCGCGGGCGATACGCCAAAACATTAGAGCCGGCAAAGTGATTAGCGGAGGTAGCACGTTATCGATGCAAGTAGTTCGGCTTTCGAGAAAAAATAAATCAAGAACGTATTTTGAAAAAGCTATTGAAATCATTTTAGCCACGAGACTTGAATTTCGTTATTCCAAAAAAGAAGTTCTTGCCCTCTACGCGACTCATGCGCCCTTTGGTGGAAACGTGGTGGGGCTTGAAGCCGCCTGTTGGCGTTTCTTTGGAAGAAACCCATCCGATTTAAGTTGGTCGGAGGCTGCCCTGCTGGCAGTGCTGCCCAACAATCCTTCGCTTATTCATTTAGGAAAAAACAGAGCCAGCTTAAAAATTAAACGCGATCATCTACTGACGAAGCTTGCTCGTGCCGGCAAAATGGATTCGCTCGCTTTACAACTGGCAAAAGCAGAGCCAATTCCTGAGGCACCAGTTCCTTTGCCACGACTTGCTCCTCATCTTCTTTCACGCGCCATCAAAGAAGGCAAAGGGCAAGAAAAAATTATAACAACAATCGATCAAAATTTACAGCAACGCACAATTCAAATTATTGATCAACATCATCAAAAACTAAAAGCCAATCACGTTTATAATGCGGCTGCCATTATTTTAGAAGTAAAAACAGGAAACGTGCTCGCTTATGTGGGGAATACTTCTTCCGGCCAGGATAATAATGAAGACGTAGATGTAGTAGCAGCACCTCGAAGCACCGGAAGTATTTTAAAACCATTTTTATACGCGGCCATGCTCACCGAAGGTAAGATGCTGCAACAAACCCTTTGGCCGGATGTCCCTACGTTCATCAATGGCTACGCACCAAAAAATTTTTCTAAAGAATATGACGGCGCTGTGCGTGCCAATGATGCTCTGATTCGTTCGCTGAACGTACCTGCCGTTCATGAGCTTCGTGATTATCGTTACGAGAAGTTTTATGATCTCCTTACAAACATCGGCATCACTACATTGAACCAGCCGGCCGATCATTATGGTCTTACTTTAATTTTAGGCGGAGCAGAAGGTTCGTTGTGGGATATTACTGGAGCTTTTGCTTCGATGGCGCGAACACTGAATAATTATGGAGAACGTTCAGGAAAAAATCGTTATTGTAAAAAAGATTTTCATGCTCCGGTTTTTATTAAGCCGTCCGACCGACTAGAGCGGCCCGACGGTTCGACAATATTAGAAGAATCATCATGGCTCAGCGCTGCGTCTATTTATCTTACATTCGACGCATTGAAAGAAGTTTATCGCCCCGGCGAAGAAAGTGGATGGCGTTATTTTAGCAGTTCAAAAAAAATTGCGTGGAAGACGGGCACAAGTTTTGGTTTTCGCGATGGTTGGGCTGTAGGAGTAAATCCTGATTATGCAGTTGGTGTGTGGGTTGGCAATGCCGACGGTGAAGGCAGACCGGGGCTCACCGGTACAGAAACCGCAGCACCAGTTTTATTCGATTTGTTTTCTTTATTACCTGGCAACTCGTGGTTTCAAATTCCATACAATGAAATGAGTCAGGTTGCCGTGTGCTCTCAAAGTGGAATGCGCGCGACAACACTTTGCGAAAAACCTGACACCGTTTGGATCTCGCATGCCGGATTACAAACATTACCCTGTTCTTATCACAAGAAAATATTTCTATCCTCCGATAAAAAATTTCGACTGCACTCCGATTGTGAATCAATTTCCAAAATGATTGAAGTTTCTTGGTTTGTA
>DASYTA010000059.1:0-8203 GCA_036002745.1 Cyclobacteriaceae bacterium
CGCTTTGAAATAATATGCTGGTTTAAAATTTTCATCATGACCCACCTTCACAGGTACTTCAGAAGAAAACTTCTCGACAACGAACTCTTTTTCCGATCCTGTACCAGCGATTTTAACATGGAAGTCTGCTTGTTTGATCGACATCCCAATGTGAATGCTTTTTAAAAATACAAAAGGCCCTGTCTTGTTAATAATATCTCCGTTAGAATTGTAAAAACTCATTTCAACGGAGTGTGGTTCATGAGGTAGGTCTATCAATCCGACATTATTTCTCAGTTCAAATAATTTATCGAATGCAATTGAATCGCCATGAATGTCAACAACACGAACTTTTAAAGTCTCGGTCACACCCTTTCTCATTTTGATTTTATATATTATCCCAATGGGGTGTTTGGATAAAGTGAAACTAGTATCCCTGAAATAAGGATTCGGTGCGACTAGATACATATTTCCTATATGCTCTGACTTAGAGGCGATATTGAAACCCAGCCAGTCTAAAGTTAGCTGACTTATCTGCTTTACGTTGTCAGATAGAGCATCCTTAAACAAACTATTCGTTAGTCGCTCCGCATCTATCTTTGCTGACACGAACAATCCGGAATTACGTTTTGGCAACACCGAGCCAAGACCATCTTTATCAAATGAATTGGACTGAAGAATTAGAGGAGATTGTCCAGAAGGCTCATCAACAAAACCAGTGTTGAAAAATTTTAATGATGTACCATCCTTTAGCCGAAGCCCTAATGGATTAGAAAATATTGCTTTGGCTTGAGCCACAGAATCGAAATCTTCAACAACTAAATTAAAAGAGTAGTCGCTTTTCTTTGATGAAAATGTTGATCGGATTGTGTGGTTGTTAAGCCACGCGCTATTAGGAATGCTATAAGGAGATATGTCTTCAGGAAGTAGTTCGACAACGGAAAAAATATGATACCACTCTTTCGTTAAATTGTCATGTGCTAATAAAGCGATAAGTTTTGCAGAGGAAAATGCGTTTTCAAAGTAGTCTAACATGGCAAAACTATGCTGCGTATTCTATGACAAATTAACAAAAAGGTTTCACATTTTTTGATCGCTATTGACCCTCATGAACCGATTGATATTTGAATCGCAGAAACTTTATGCGTTCTTAACAGAAACGATTACGCATGCTGTACGAAAGACGATCAGCAAGTCACAAATTTCCTTGTTATCTCCTGCGAAGTCCATTGGACCTGGGTAGCACCAATGTCGCAGAAACGAATTGAAAGCGATCTCGTTTACAAAACGTTCTCCTTCTCTTCCTTTTTCTGTATCATCAATTTCTTCATCCATTGAATCGCAATTGGAAGGCCTTCTCTAAGAAATTAAACAAAGCGTGGCATCGACCGAAAATACTTCCTATCGATCGCCTTTTGCGCGTACACCATTGTGGTATCCATTGACGAATGGCGCAAGGTTTTTTGAATGAACTCAAGAGGTATACCACGATCATACATAATCTGCCCCGCAGTATGGCGCAAACTATGAGGTGTAAATTTTCCTTTTGCCTTGGTTAGTCCCAATCTTTGGAATTTCTCTTCTATAAGATTTGTGATTTCCTTTTTCGTTAACATGGGAAACGCCTTGCCACGACTAATTGAATTCTCTTTAAAATATTTCCTCACTTCTTTTCCGGGAACATCAAAAAGTCGAATGATGTCTTTATTACGACTTGACTTTCCTTTTCCCCACACGCCGATTTTCTTCTCGCGAAACTTACAATCAGGGACCATTAAACGAAGAAGCTCAATGGTACGAAGACCATTCCAGGCGAGAAGTGAAATCATTGCACGTTCACGCTGCGTTTCGCAAAGTTTAAGGAGTCTGTTACGCTGTTTTTCAGACAAGCTATCTTTATGATACCTTTTAGCTTGCTGGCGCGAATGTTGAACTTTGATATCGGCGATCTCCCTAAGTGACTGCACGCTAATCGGGCCGAGTCCTTTCTTGACCATTTGTTGCTCTTTGGATAACTCTTTCGAATCGGTAGTCTTATACAACAAGGCCCACTCGCAAAATGATTTGAGTACAGACTTATACAACCGTTTCGTAAAATCGGAAAGAGTAGGAGCGTGGATGAACTTCTCTGCCCAACGCTTATTGAAGAACCGGAGATCATTGTCGATTTGATTGAAGAACTGATTCAATACAGTGGCATAAATGCCGGGCGAATACTCACCGCGCAACCGGTCCTTGCGGCTAGCCAGGAAAAGCTTCACATAGATATTACCGATTGGCAGCTTCTTTTCGAGTAGGTCATTAACAATAAATTGAATGCCTTTCTCTTCAAGGAACGATCGAAACCTTCGGAGAATGGATTGCATGGTAAGACTCATTCCGTCCATATAACTATCCAGCTGGTAGATTAACTCAGGTCCATTCCTATACGTCTTCAGGAACGTCTTCGCGTTGGTTAGATAGTTGCCCACTTTTCCGAAACGTTTATTGAGCCACAGTTCATACTCTGCCAGGATGCGGGAGGCTGGGGGAGTGCCTTTTTTCAGGGTAGTGTTGATTCTAGCGACCTTCTTCATTCAAAAATGTACATGGTGAAACATAAAAATATTAAAATCAATATATTAACTGAATATTATAAATCAGTGTTTATTTAGTAGTAACAATTTATATATTTATATACCTAAATATATAAATGAAAACGCTAAGAAAAAATGTCGACTTGACGTCCGACACTGTTGCTATCCTTCAGATCGAAGCTACCTTAAATCAATTCGGAACGTTAAAACCCTTTCTGGAATCATTATTGGAAAATCATGCGGCCAAGTGCAGAAAGGCGAGGCCTAAGGTTTATGAAGCATTGGTTGAGAAGAAGGTTCAGAAAATGACTAAAACGAAACTGAGAAGGCGTTAGAGAATTGTCAGAAATTCATCAGCTTGTGCAATGGTATTTTTAAGGCGGCAGCCAATGCATTCAATGTGCTCAGTGTTGCATTAATTTCTCCCCGCTCAATTCGCCCGATCTGGCTTAAAGGAATATCCGCTCCATTTGCAAGTTCCTCTTGAGTTATACTTGCGTCCTTTCGAGTAGTTCGAAGGTGTTTTCCAAAACGTTTTAACAGCTTTCCGTCTCTGACATTAATCACGGTTGAAAGCTGACGAAAGCGATAATTTTTTATAAACGCATGTATGCGTTATTTGCAAAAAGATTTTAAATTGCCGGGAATCGAAGTCTAAAGGGTTTCATGAATATGAATACCACTGAAGCAGAACTCAGACCAATTGAAATAAAAAACGGCTTGCCTTATCCCGCTGGCGGATCTCTAGGTTACTTCCACGGATGGTGCAAGGAACCATTCTTTAATGACTCAGGTCCTTTTCTTACCAAAACCTTCGCGCTTGTAGAGTTGGCAGATGGAAATGTTGCACTTATTGAACCCAATTTGATACGTTTCAAGAAACCCATAGGCGCGTCAGTATAGAGATCTTCTTCGAGTAAACAGAAAAACCAACAAGACAATTATGAAATCAGCGTTACTATTCCTATTAATTATTTTCAGTCCGACACTGCAGGACATTCCGGAACCAGACTTTAGTCTAAGGCCTTATTTCCTAAAAGAGGATAAATTGAATGAGTTTGAAAGAGTAGATGCAGTATTTGAATCAAAGGCAAAAGGTATGGGATACGGAGGTGTTGAAATTTCCTACGCGGCCGAAGGCTTAAAGTCGGCAGTAAGATTTACTTCCTTACTTGCTCCTCGTATTATAATTAAAATGGAAGACAACAGTGATCCGGCAGAAGGATTTGCGGTGTTCATGGCAGAGATCAAAAAGGACAGGAGACGCTTCGTCACCGGAAAAATGGGATCAGCTTTTGGAAGTAATAAATCAAATAATGAAAAACGAGTGCAGATTTCTGCAAAGAAAATCAGAGAAAAGGTTTTTGAAATTTCTTTTCAGCAAAATCTTTCTCCCGGAGAGTACGCTATTATTCCCAGCCAAAAAAATATGTCAATGTCTGCAGGCAGCCAGTCAATGAAAATGAGTTGCTTCGGGGTTGATTGATACGCAAGTGTTTGAGTACGTTAAACACTGCAATGCCAGAAGACTTGGTAAAGCAAAATCGATATTTGAATTGAGTCAGCGCATTAAACAAAAGCCGTTGCAAAAAAAGAATTTTATTGCCCTTGCAAAGAAATTCAAATTCACCGACAAGCAATCAGCAAGGATCTTGGGTATGTCCTTAAGGACTTTTAGGAAAAAGAATCCAACCTCTGATCTAAAAGTTCATGCATCAGAAATGGTTATCAGATTATCAGAGCTTTATGAAATTGGTTTAGCGACCTTTAGCAATCCTCAATTATTCATTCTCTGGCTTGATTCAATATGTAGTCAGCTAAACAATCACAAACCTACGATGCTGATTGACTCAAGCATTGGGGTAAAGCTCGTAAAAGAGCAACTCTTAATGATGCAATTTTCGAGCTTCCTGAAACACTTTAATAATTAAATGAATGGGAATCATCGAAGAGATCTTCAGAACACAAAAGAGGAAAACCCAACCGAAAACATTTCTTGAATTTTTGAAGGTCAACGCCGTTGAAGCGACTGAGAGATACTACGAGCCGATAACTTGGGCAAGAAGATTCTTAGCATGGGCCTAGAGAAAGCTTACTGATTTTTGCATTTCCTTTCGCGGGCCACGCCGAAAGTGAAGAAACGTTAAGCAACCAAAATAAATAATTGACGAATGATGAAAAGTGCAAAGAAAAAACATCTTGAAGTAAATGGATGGAGGGTTGGGAGCACAACAGATTTTCTGAACATGACAGAGGAACCTGCCTATATTGAGTTTGAACTTGCCTTAAGCAAAGGGCTCCAGCAATTCAAAGACGACAAAAGTGTTTTTATTGAAAACAAAGATATGCTGAGGGATGGAGGGGTTTTTTCGGACTGTCCCATCGGATGGGGGCCCTTGGTCCGACAGCTCTTCAAAGACATTCGTGAGGTCTGTAAGAGACATGAGAGTGCGCTCCCGACGGTTGTGCAGATAAAATCAAAATTTGGTCGTCTGTGCTTTTATTTGGATCATGACAATCTTCTCCACAAAGAATCTGCAGTCGCAGTGGCAAAGTTGATCGACGAAGCTGAAAAAAAATCGGGCACTATTTGTGAGATTACTGGCTTAACTGGCTTTCGACATACAAAAGATGGCTGGTATGCAACCTTAAGCGAGAATAAGGCAAAAGAACTGGGCTATACAAAGGCACCTTGATAAAAAGAGAATATAATTGTCCATGATGCAGTAGATATTAATTTTCTTAAAAAGCTTATTGAAACTAATAGACTAAAACCGGTAATTGATAAAATTTATTGCCCTAGAAAAGATTGCAGAAGCGCACGCTTATGTTGAGAAAGGTTACAAAAAAAAGGAAATGTGGCAGTAACGATGAATCACAATTATATGCTCTCATCGTTTCCTGTTTAAACTACTATAGTCACGCGTAAGTACGTGGCATGGATAGTAGTTTTCTCCAATTCCTGACTCTGATTCTGAGTGCTGAATAGGGTTTCCAGTTCATGTTGCAGAGCTTGTTCCTTTCCGTTTTTTTCAGCGGCCTCAAATGCACCCATGGTGGGGCCATAGTACTGCCGGAAGGTGTTGACAAGCTCTATCGGTGTTCCACCGAAATTGAAAACGTAGGTATCAGGTGCAAACTGAATTTTTTTTTGCGGAATACCAACACGGTTAAAAGGAAAATCGAGACCTGTAAACGGGATCATCTCCTTTGAGAGATGGAAAGAAATTGATGAGAAAGATAATTGATGACAAAATTCGATTTTGTTCTCGAAGGTTCTGTCCTTGGCCTTATCTATTTATTTTTTTCTCAATTTGAACTGACGTGAGATGTTAAAGCCGTAGTAAATATCACCTGCACTCCATTGGCCATCTGTTCTACTTACAAACATTTGCTCAATCATACCTTGTGAGTTGGTTAGATGAAGTTGGAAAACATGACCTCCTGTTTCAATATCAACACCCATGGAAGCTGAATTATAATACAGTTTGTTCTGGTAGTCTGGCAGTCTGTATATGTAGTCGGCATTGATGGAAACTCTTTTCGTCATTTTAATTCGTCCACCAAATCCAATGGCATAAGTGTCGTTTGATTTATCCCCAGGTTCCTTTAGGTTTTGATGAATTAGTATGGGAGCAACCTGAAGGGAGAGAGCACTCGTGAATTTTCTCGCAATTATTAGTTGATGGGCAAACGAATAGCGATAGAGAGAATTTCCATCAACAGTAACATCTCCATTCTTGAGCGTGCTAACCGCCGTGTTTGAAAACCACGTGATGCTCACTGGGAACAGACCATTCTCATTTTTTCTTTGGCGGAGAACTTTCGCCTTAATAAAACCATCAAAGGTTTTTTGAAATGAACTTCTGCCAACGCCAACCATTATTGAATTAGTCAACCCATATTCCAACGCAAGTCTTATGGTTGCTTGGTCAAGCCCAAAGAAATTGTAGCTGCCGGAATTGATTCTTCCAAACCTGTGAGAAATCCGAAAATCAAGATTGCCCTTTGACAATGTCTCTATTGATTGCGAGTTGATTACCCGCGTTGACTTGAATGTGGCAGTCGCATAGCCCGGATCCTTTTCCAAGGTCTTCCCGAGCTTGGCAAGCAGATCTTCTTGTCCGTATGCCAAGGTGGTTACTGAAATTACAAAATATAGTGGTAGCACCCGTCTACCCGCTTCTGAAGTAAGTCTCATAATTGTACGGCGGGCTTTAAGTTTAAGTCAAAGGTGATTTCAACCACCTCTGCGATATTTTGGAAGAGGAGAGTTGGTATCTTAATATTATGATCAGCAATTCTCACATTAAATTTTCCAATAGCGATAAGAGAGTTATCCGCTTCTTTCTTCAATGAAACAGTGACCATTCTTTGCTGCGACACCCCATGAATCGTTAATTGTCCTGTAACAGCTATCTCCTTACGTTCACCTCGTTTGAGCATAAGCCTTTCAGTCAGCTTACCCTTGAATGAAGCATCTTTATATCTATCAGACTCCATATAATTCTCATTGAAATGCTCCTGCATCAAACTTTTTTTAAAGACAAAACTTTTGATTGGAATGAGAACGGCAACGTCTCTAGTTGAGTCGTTTATGATGGCCTTGACATTTGTTGTTTTTGCTTCAATGTCTTCCAAAGGAGCCTTAGAGAAAAATTTTACGTGACCGCTCTCAGCACTATAATAGTTTTGGGCTGTGGCAATGCTCGTTAGAAATGTATAAAAAAGGAATACGAGATATTTCATTGTTAATTATTTAAAGCGCCTTGTTTTATCCACGTTTCAATCTTCATGATATCACAATCGGATAACTTAGGGGCGAATTGTGGCATTGGTGTAACACCTGCCAAATGTTTGATTGATCCTATCAACCTTCCGTCAATTGCCGGCCCATTTACACCATTGTAAGATTCATAGCTTAGACCACCTGCAGCATCAGATGATGAGTGACATGAGATGCAATTGGTATTAAGAATCGGCTTTATGTTGATTTGAAAACTAACTGTAGAAGTAATGTTGCAAGGACTTATTTCTTTTTCATTTCTTGAATCGTAAGTACAAGAGTTAATTGATAAACCAAGGAGGATCAGACCACAGGCAATTTTTAGCTTTAAATTTTTTTCACTCACCATGTCAACTGCACATTTAATTTTGGAATGGTACTTAAACAGAAAGGCGTGTGACAAATAGAAATTTGCAACACGCCTCTAACGGTCAGTTTATGCTAACCAAAGGACAGTTTACGGCGGCCCCCAAGTTAGTTTGGTTTATTGCTAACGCTGTCTGTAAGTTTGAAACGGCTCCAAAATTTGCATTATCGTAAGCATTCACAATCCACAGTGGTGAGTAGCCAGCATCAGTGGGCATTGCACCTACTACATTGTGAGTTTGCAGGGATCCTGTTTCTGTTTTAAAACCAGATGCCGGTCCGCTTGCTGGATTATTGTTATCTGCGTTGATTACAAAGCATACATAAATGGGTGCAGCGGGCACCATTCCTGCAGATGTTGATAATGCCTTCTCTCCAAAATTGAAATACGAAACTATTTTTTCATCATACCATCCATGAGTCAAAGCGGGTGACTCACCATTAAGACGTTTAGCGGCGGTAGATCCTTCAGGCACGACTGGACAATTGACAAGTT
>DASYTA010000060.1:0-13035 GCA_036002745.1 Cyclobacteriaceae bacterium
GCAGAAGAAAGTTTTCATGCTGGTTACTGGATACTGGATTCTATTACTTGTATTGCGAATATCTAGAATCCAGAATCGAGTATCTAATTTAATTTTTCACCCACTCACTATTTTTATATCTCCAGATTTTCAGTGGATTAGATTCTTTCAACTCATCTGGCAAAAGTGAATCAGGAAAATTTTGAAAGGCAACTGGTCGTGCAAATCGTTTGATCGCATCCGTACCCACAGCGGTAAATCTTGAATCAGTTGTTGAAGGGTAGGGGCCACCGTGTTGCATCGATGGACAGACTTCTACGCCTGTTGGAACTCCATTAATGATCAATCGCCCAGCTTTTTCAATAATCATGTTGATTAAATTCTTATGTTCGGAGATTTCGGATTCATTTGCAATAATACTGGTAGTAAGTTGGCCTTGAATGTGACTTACCACGGCGTGAAGCGCTGCAAAATCTTTACACTTCACGATCAACGAGAATGGCCCGAAAACTTCCTCCAGTAACAAATGGTTTTTCAAAAAATCTTGTGCTTGAACTGAAGCAACAAGAGATTGCCCTTGATTATCTCCAGCTTTTTGTGTTGACTCTCCTTCAATTTTTATTCCGTGCTGTGCAAGTGTTTGTTTTAATCGTTTGTGATAGTTATCAGCAATGCCTTGATGCAGCATCGGGCCTGGCACTACTTTTTTAACTTCTTCGGCTAACTTCTGAATGAATTTAGTCAGTCCTTCATTTTCTATCGCGATGATCAAACCTGGGTTTGTACAAAATTGTCCAACACCCTGCGTGATTGATGATGCCAACAAAGTGGCAGTCTTTTCAAAATCATTATTCAAACTTTCAGGAAGAAGAATGACAGGGTTAATGCTGCTCATTTCGGCAAAGACAGGAATCGGATCTGGTCGTTGGTTAGCTAGATCAAACAACGCTTTCCCACCAGCTAGTGAACCGGTAAATCCAACTGCCTTCGTGTGCTGATGTTTTACCAGCGCCTGACCTATCTCAAAATTTTTCCCATGTACGTGTTGAAAAACTTTTTTTGGTACACCTGTTTTATCGATAGCTTTTTGGATGGCAGACGCGACTAAATTTGATGTCTCCGCATGAGCGGGATGAGCTTTCACAATCACTGGGCAACCTGCAGCCAATGCAGAGGCGGTATCTCCTCCAGCGGTTGAATAGGCGAGAGGAAAATTCGCGGCACCAAAAACAACAACTGGCCCGATAGGCACAAGCATTTTTCTGATATCAGGTTTTGGTGCTGGTGCGCGATTAGGAAGAGTTGTATCAACTCTTGCCTCTACCCACGACCCCTCTTCTACTAAATTGGCGAACATACGGCAATGACCAGTAGTTCTTCCGCGTTCATTTAAGATTCGAGCTTCTGGCAAATTGGTCTCACGCATAGCTGTTGTTACCAACTCTTGCCCAAGTGCTTCAATTTCGTCAGCAATGGCTCGTAAAAATTCCGCTTTCTTTTTTCCACTTATATTTTTGTAGGAAAGAAACGCGACTTGTGCTTCGTGAAGAGCGGAATTAACTTCTTGTAGGGTTGCGTCTGTCATTGGATTTGTTACATTTTTAAAGTTTCGGCCTCGTCTCTATTCCATCACGAATTATTTTCAAAATAAGTTCACGCTCATCGCCAACTAATGTAAGACGAGGGGCACGAACTTGCTCTGAGCCTATGCCCGTTTCTTGTTCAGCTAACTTGATGTATTGAACCAACTTGGGATGAATGTCCAATTCCAATAACGGTAAAAACCAGCGATAGATTTTTAAGGCTTCATCAATTTTCCTATCCTTCACCAATCTGAAAACGGCAACTGTCTCTTTCGGAAATGCGCAAACCAATCCGGCTACCCATCCGTCAGCACCCATCAGTAATTCCTCCATTGCCAGAGTATCAACACCACACAATATTTTGAATCGATCACCGAAACGATTGATCATGCGCGTTACGTTTGAAACATCACGCGTAGATTCTTTTACCGCTTGAATGTTTTTGGATTCTTGCAATTCGTCAAACATATCCAGTGTTACTTCTATTTTGTAATCTACCGGATTGTTATAAATCATGATCGGCAAATCGGTAGAGGCTGCCACTGTTTTAAAGTAGGTAACTGTTTCGCGATGATCAGATTTATACCGCATCGGTGGAAGCATCATCAATCCTGTTGCTCCGTGTTTCTTTGCTTCATCGGCTAATTTCACTGCATCGTGTGTACTACCTTCGGCAATGTTCATCACCACAGGAACTTTGCCCGCTGTTTTTTCAACAGCAAATTTCACGAGTGTAAATTTCTCGTCATTGGTCAGCACGCTTGCCTCACCAAGTGTTCCTCCTAAAATAATTCCGTCAACACCGGCTTCAAGTTGAGCAGTAAGATTTTTTTCAAACAAGGGAAAATCCAGCTTATCATCTTTAGTAAATTTTGTTGTGAGTGCGGGAAATACACCTTTCCAAACAATAGCCATAGAATTTGATTTAAGGAATAGCAAAGATAGTCGGCCGCCCCAAACTGCCTTCGCTTTTTCCTTGTCTTTATCTTCAAAATTTCTTAAACTTTGTAGCTAACGTTTAACCCCTTATACTATGAATATGATTCATAAAATAGAAGACTGGGGCAACTCGCATCGCCCTGGCTGGCTTGATCTCTTTCGCATTGTCCTTGGCGTTTACATCACCTACAAAGGTTTTAATTTTCTCGGAAACATTGAGAACCTAGAGATGAGCATCCAGGGAATGAACATGGCTTACACGGGAGCTTCAATTGCTCACTACATTGTATTTGCTCACGTGTTGTGCGGTCCACTGATTGCGTTGGGTTTGCTTACCCGAATCATGTGTGTGGTTCAATTGCCAATATTAATTGGTGCAGTAATTTGGATTAACGCACCAAAAGGATTTATGTCGCTAGGCAATCACATGGAGCTTGAAGCGTCCATCGCAGTTTTGGTTGGATTAATCACGTTCATCGTTTTTGGTGCCGGAAAATTTTCTATCGACGAAAAACGTAGACAAGAAAAAGCAATGCAACACAAAGCGGCTTAAGGATAATATTATGAGAAAAAATCAAAGAGGTTGCTTGAGGCAACCTCTTTTTATTTATAGCAAGTACTAGCTGGATATAACGTCAAACTCAGCCTTCCTGTGGTCTTCCTTCACCGGGAGCTTTAGGGTTGGCGGGCTTTACTACAATAGCACGACCATCGAGTTCGGTTTCATTGAGAGCGGCAATTGCTTTTAAGCCTTCATCATCATTAGGCATTTCTACAAAACCAAATCCTTTGGATCGGCCTGTATCGCGGTCTTTTACAATCTTAGCAGAACTTACCTGGCCAAATTTGGCAAACGCTGCTTCCAGGTCTTCTCTTCTGGTTTTAAAATTTAAGCGAGCAACAAAAATGTTCATAACGAAAATAATTAGTGAAACATGAATTGCTGGTTTTCGCACCAAGCAAACCCAAATTAGTAAATTAATCGATCAACATCAATGCCTGAAAATCAGAAAAGCAAGAGCATACCGCAGTATCCGGTCAATACTCCCGCCAGGCTACCGACAAGCGTTTCACGAGGCGTGTGAGCGTCCAATATCAATCGCGACGAAATGACGATCCCCGTTATTGCAACGATAAAAGTGGTTGGAAAAAGGAGTGTCGGTGAGAATCGGATCAGAGGGAAGAGAATGCCAACAAAGCCGCCAAGGGCCAAACTGTGAACGCTCACTTTGTAAACGAATGTAATGAGCGTTGCAACTACAACCAGTGCGGCAACAATTAACATGAGCTTATTGAAATTCGCGCTGAAAGGAAGTTTGTAATAAAAAAGAAATGCAACAAGGCTATACATTAATGAAATAAAGATGAAAGGTAATATTCGTTCACGCCTTGATTCAAAATAGAGTGATTGAATGCTTCCCAAGTATCGGAAAAGTAAAAGATTGACGGCAGGTATCACAAAGGTAAATCCAAAAACAAATGAAGTGATCAACCAAATATGGTCCGGACCGATCATCAACAGGGCAGGAAAGAACTTCCCTATTACTATGATCAAATAGGTGGCCATCAGTAATGGATGGAAAACAAAAGAAATGACTTTGGCTGCTGTCCTCACGCTCACATTTCTTTTCTCAACCGCGCCACGGGAATATTCAATTGTTCGCGATACTTGGCAACGGTACGCCTTGCAATGTTATAGCCCTTCTCATTAAGAAGGTCTTCAAGTTTGTCATCAGAATACGGCTTGCTTTTATCTTCCGTGCTGATGAAGTCTTTAATAATTTGTTTTACCTCTCGACTACTAGCCTCTTCACCCGAATCAGTAGCAATGCCTTCAGAGAAGAAATATTTTAATGGGAAAGTGCCGAAGTCTGTTTGCACAGTCTTGCTGCTAGCCACACGACTCACCGTGGAAATATCCATGTTAATCATCTGTGCAATGTCTTTCAAAATCATTGGTTTGAGTTTCGTCTCATCACCTTCTAAAAAATAGTCGAATTGAAAATCGACAATGGCGCGCATGGTGCGAAGTAGAGTCTGCTGGCGTTGCTTGATAGCATCGATAAACCAGCGAGCGGCATCCAGTTTTTGCTTTACAAATGATACTGCTTCTTTCAACTTCTTATCTTTCTTGTCACTCTTGTCGTAGGCCTGAAACATTTCATTGTAGCTGCGACTGATTCGCAATTCAGGAGCGTTGCGCGAATTCAAGGCGAGATCAAGCTTTCCGTTGTTGTTAGTGAGAATGAAATCCGGAATCACATATTGATTCTTCACCATACCACTGGCGGTTTCTCCACCTGGTTTTGGATTGAGACGCACTATCAGTTCAATAGCATCTTTAATATAATCTTCGTCATCAAGATCAAGCTTCTTCAGAATTTTAGCGTAGTGCTTTTTAGTAAATTCGTCATAACATTCTTTGATGATTCGTTTACCTACAATCACATCTACATCCTGGCCATCATCCATGCGCTCGAGTTGGAGCAACAAACACTCTTGCAAATTCCTAGCAGCAATTCCGGAAGGATCAAAGGATTGAATTTTTTTAAGAATGCCTTCTACTTCTTCCAGGTTCGTCTCAATGCTCTGAGAGAAGGCTAGATCGTTCACGATTGATTCTAGTTCTCTCCGTATATAACCATCGCCTTCTATGCTCCCAACGAGCTGTCGGCCAATAGCACTTTGTTTTTCGTCTAAACCTAAAAATCCTAACTGCGTCATCAGGGTTTCATGAAGTGAAGAAGAGGTAGCAATGGGTGTTTCACGATCTTCTTCGTCATCATCTTCATTATAGGTTTTGTAACTGCTGTAATCGTCATCGCGCAAGTAGTCTTTGATGTCAATGTCTTCACTGGAATCTGGCGACTCAGCAACTTCGCCCTCAGTTTCGGGCAACTCCTCTTCGGATGCAACTTCATCTTGCGTCTCCGGTTCGTCTTCTTCGCCTTCTTCCAGTACAGGATTTAGCTCCAGCTCTTCCTCGATGCGATTCTCCAGTTCGGCTGTTGGCACCTGCAACAGTTTGATGAACTGAATCTGCTGGGGCGACAGTTTTTGCTGGAGCGACTGGTTAAGACTTAGTTTTTGCATACGAATACTTACAAATTTATCATTTTTCGATTTAGGATTAGAATGCAGTAACCGTACCAATTCTTTTTTTTGAATAAAAACTCAAATTGTCGTTTTTTGCACCTCGATAAAATTTATGAAGAGAACAAAGATCAAAGACCTGCTGCAAACACAGCCTACAAACCAAACCGTAAAAGTGCAAGGTTGGGTACGTACTTTTCGCAACAATCAATTTATTGCCATAAATGATGGCTCTACTATATTAAATATCCAGGCTGTTGTGGCGCTGGATAGCTTGAATGAAAATACATTGAAACGCATTACTACTGGGTCTTGCCTTTCTATTTTGGGCGAATTGATTCCTTCTCCGGCAAAAGGACAAGCCGTAGAAGTGAAAGTAAAAGAAATTGAGATATTGGGCGATAGCGATGCAGAGAAATTTCCACTACAACCCAAGAAACATTCGCTTGAATTTTTGAGAGAGATCGCGCACTTGCGTGCGAGAACGAATACGTTTGGTGCGGTGATGCGCGTGCGTCATGCTATGGCTTTTGCTGTTCATAAATTTTTTAACGACCGTGGATTCGTTTACATCCATACGCCGGTGATTACTGGCTCAGATGCTGAAGGAGCAGGAGCAATGTTTAAAGTGACTACGCTCGATCTCAACAAACCTCCTCGCGATGAGCAAGGCCATATCGATCACAAGCAAGATTTTTTTGGAAAAGAAACCAACCTTACTGTTTCCGGTCAATTGGAAGGGGAGACTTACGCATTAGCGTTGAGCGAGATATATACTTTCGGCCCAACTTTTCGTGCCGAGAACTCGAACACAACACGGCATCTTGCTGAATTTTGGATGATCGAACCCGAGATGGCGTTTTACGACATTCAAGACAACATGCAACTGGCGCAAGACTTCCTTCAATACTTAGCAAAGTATGCGTTGGAGAATTGCAAAGATGATTTGGAATTTTTGGACAAGCGTGCAGCCGAAGAAGAAGCGGCTAAACCACAAGATCAACGCAACGAATTAGGCTTGATCGCGCGATTAAAGTTTGTTGTTGAAAATGATTTCCAAAAATTAAGTTATACAGAGGCGATTGATATTCTGAAGAACTCAAACCCTAACAAGAAAAAGAAATTTCAATACCTCATCGAAGAGTGGGGCGTGGATTTACAGAGTGAACACGAGCGCTATTTGGTAGAGAAACACTTTAAGAAACCGGTGATTCTCTACAATTATCCGAAAGGAATCAAAGCATTTTACATGCGCCAAAATGAAGATGGTAAAACTGTAGCGGCGATGGATGTTCTTTTCCCGGGCATTGGCGAAATCATCGGGGGTTCGCAACGAGAAGAACGCTACGAAAATCTATTGAACCGTATTAAAGAACTTGGTCTTCCTGAAAAAGAATTGTGGTGGTACCTTGATCTCCGCAAATTTGGTTCGGCACCGCACAGCGGATTTGGATTGGGCTTCGAGAGATTGATCCTTTTCGTTACTGGTATGACGAACATTCGTGATGTAATTCCTTATCCAAGGTTCCCGGGCAATGCAGAGTTTTGATGGAAACCATCGAACTCTCAGGCATTATTGGGCTAGTCGCTATCGCTTGTTTGGCTGCAAACTTTATTGTTGGGTTTATAATTTGGAAGAATATTCAATTCAATCTTCCTTACAATCTCACGTTTCTCGGTCTTCATAAATTCACGGGTTACTCAGCAGCAATTGCCATCGTTATTCATGTTGTTTTAATTCCGCTTGATCCAAAATCAAAATTTACTTGGAGCGACCTGCTGTTGCCATTATGGACAGAGCATCAACCTTATGCGAATACCTTTGGTGCGCTGGCGCTTTATTTTGTTGCCGTAGTGGTGATCAGTTCATATTTCAAAGACAAACTGAAACTTTCCTTTTGGCGTACCCTTCATTACTTGTCTTATTTCGCTGCTGTCCCATTGATTATTCACAGTGTATGGACTGACCCCAAGCTAGAAGACCGACCAATTGATTGGTTTGATGCTGAAAAAATTTTTGTGTTGTTCTGCTGCTTGGTGATCATCGCGTTAAGCACCTACCGGTTCGTTATCCTGAAAAGACGTTCGTCTTCCAACTAGTTTACTTGAATCAATCGATCAAGTTTTCATTGCTTAATATATTAAGCGAAGTATTATTTTTACTATAAAATATCAACCTATGAAACCTAAATGTCTATTGTTGGGCTTACTTTATCTGACTTTCACGGCTTGTGCGCAGGTCGAAGAGAGTAAAATTAAACAGCACATACGCATTTTATCGGCAGATTCAATGCAAGGTCGAGGCACTGGCAGCCTCGGCGAAAGTATGGCCGCATCTTATATCGAGAAACAATTCAAAAAAATAAAATTGGAACCCCAAGGTGACGATGGGACTTATCTTCAGATGTTTCCCTTTAAAGGCGGAGTGCATGAGTTGGCCTCAGAAGGGCAAGGCCATAACCTCATTGGATATTTGAATAATAAAGCCGACAACATTATCGTCATTGGAGCTCACTATGATCATCTTGGATTAGGAGAGAACGGAAATTCTTTGGAGGCAAACCCAAAAGGAAAAACTCATAATGGTGCGGATGATAATGCATCTGGTGTAGCCGGACTCATTGAACTGGCACAATACTTTCAGAAAAATAAAGCGAAGGAGAAATACAATTTCCTTTTCATCACGTTTAGTGGCGAAGAATTGGGATTGGTTGGATCAAAATATTTTACCGAGAATCCAACGATTGATCTATCAAAAGTGAGTTTCATGATCAACCTGGATATGATCGGTAGACTTGATCCGGCTACGAAAACATTGTCCGTTAGCGGAACAGGAACGAGCGCTGTTTGGGAAAATGAAATCAAGAAACTTTCAACAGATGATTTAAAAATCAAAACAGACTCTGCAGGGGTTGGCCCGTCCGATCACACTTCATTTTATCTTAAAAATATTCCTGTCCTCCATTTCTTCACGGGTTCGCATAGCGATTATCATAAACCATCAGACGATTGGCAGAAAATTAATTTTTCCGGAGAAAAGGTTGTGTTGCAGTTTATAATCAAATTAATAGAGGATTTGGATTCAACACCAAAACTCACTTTTCTCACCACAAAAAATAAATCGATGGGCTCAGCGCGTTCCTTTAAAGTAACGATGGGTATTATGCCAAGCTACACCTCCAGCGATGATGGATTGAAAGTTGATGGTGTGAGTGAAGGACGGCCTGCGCAAAAAGCTGGTATTTTAACCGGAGACTTGATTGTGCAAATAGGGGAACTTCCCATCAAAGATATTCAAGCATATATGGATGCCTTAGGTAAATTTGAAAAAGGCCAGACTGTGCCGGTGAAAGTGAAACGTAATAATGAAGTGGTAACGGTAATGCTAACCTTTTAAGTCTTTGGCATAACCATTGCCAGTAAAGTCGGAAAATCATGTCGAGAATTGTTTTATTCACCATATTGTTGATCACTCCATTCTTGACTTTTTCGCAGAAGAAGATAAAACTTGTTCATGCTGATAGTTTGAAGGGAAGCAAGCAGGGAGAAAAACGTTTCGAAAGGCTGCTGGGTCATGTTGCCTTTGTTCAGAATACTACCAATATCTTTTGCGATTCAGCATACTTTTTTCGTTCCGAAAATCGATTGGAAGCATTCGGTCATGTGCACATTACAGACGACTCCGTTGACATTACTTCAATTCAGATGGAGTATGATGGAACCAAGAAAATTGCCCGCTTGCGTAAAACTGTTGTCTTCGAAAAATTAAAAATCGCCAAGCTCTATACCGACTTTTTAGATTACTACAGAATCCAAAATGAAGCCCGTTATTTTAATGGAGGTAAACTTGTGGATACCACCAATGTGCTCACGAGTAAGAAAGGTTATTACGATGTGCGCACCAACTTGGCTTCGTTCAAAAAAGATGTAGTCGGCGTTAATCCTGATTACACATTAACATCCGATACACTTCAATACAATTCGAAGACAAGACTGGTATACTTTCGCGATTTCACCACGCTGAAAGACAAAGAAGGGAAGACTGCGAATTATCAGAATGGTGTGTACGACACCAGAAAAAAGATATCCACTCTTACGAACGGTGAAATGGAATCTCCTACTTACAGAATAAAAGGAGATGACTACTTTATAAATGACGTGAAGAAATTTTATAAAGTGAAAGGCCACGTGGCGATGACCTCCAAAGCGGAGCACCTCACCATTTTTGGGGATGATGGATTTTATGACAGAAAAAATGGGATATCGAAAGTATATGGCAATGCCTACATGGCCAGGGTGATGAACAGTGGTGACACGCTTTTTCTTACAGCTGACACGTTGGTTTCAATCGAAAATGTAGATCCCAAAAAGAAGAGGCTTCTCGCTTACCACAAAGTGAAAATTTACAAGAGCGATATGCAGGGAATCGCCGATTCGCTCGTGTACAAATCGGCAGACTCAACTTTATATTTTTTTAGAGACCCTGTTTTGTGGTCAGATGAAAATCAAATGACGGCTGATTCTATACATATGCTTTTGAAAAACAGAAATATCAGTCGCATCTATATGGTGTCCAATTCCTTTGTTGTCTCCCAAGATTCGTTATTGGATTTCAATCAGATCAAAGGCCGAAGGATGACGACTTATTTTGAAAATAGTCAGATACATCACGTAATCGTGGAAGGAAATGGCGAAAGCATTTACCATGCTTTGGAAGAAAAGGAAATCAAGAAAGACAGTCTTATACTGAAAATAACCTTCCTGGCGGGCATGAACAAGATTATCTGTAGCAACATGCGTATCGATTTTAAGGCCGGCAAGGTGAATAGTATAAATTTCTACGTTAAGCCAGATGCTTCATTTTTTCCACCACAAAATATCAAGAAGGAAGATCAAAGGCTTAAGGGTTTTACCTGGCGTGGCACGGAGCGACCAAAGAGAAAAGATGTTGTAAAAAGAGAACCGGTTGAAATCAAGAAACCAGAAGCAACGACCATCCCCAATAAATAGTATTCCTTAACGGAGATTTTTTTATTTATTAATAGGACTCCCACTTTTTTTAAGTTATATTTCCCTTGTAAAAATGTGTGCCAATGAAACGCTGGCTTCTCTTCTTGGGGAGTTTTATTTTGGCTTTACCTGTCCTCTCACAAAACTTTGAGCTTGTTGAGAAGCAAGACAGCTACCAGGCAACCTTTAGCCAGTTGGTGAAGATTCCGCTTAAAATCAAAAACAATACAGATAGGTCTCAATTCTATGTAATTCGCAAAGTGCGAAGCGACCTAGGTGAATCACAGAAGGGATATTTCTGCCTCGATAATAATTGCCTTGAGTCAACAATCGTTGAATTTTCGAAACGAGTAGAGCCTGGGGAAACAATCAATTTGTTTTATACTGTGGAGAGCGGGCTTTCACCAATCCAAAACAGCTTAAAATTTGAAATTTTCCCTAAAGGAAGTCCTGCGGAGGTGATAGAACATAACATAGGAATAGTGGTAGAAGAAAGAGTCCAAAGGTCACTCTATCAGAGCCGAGAAATCATCATTCACGATGTTTACCCCAATCCCGTTCAAGATCAGGCTATAATCGATTACAAAATGAGTAATGACGGGGTTAAGGCAAAAATTGTGTTGCACAATGTTCTTGGTAAGCCACTTGGCGATTACGAGCTCACAGCGGAGGATACCAGGATAAAAATACAGACAGATGAACTTCCGACTGGAGTATACTTCTATACCCTTTACCTTAATAATAATGGGGTTTTTACCCGCAAAATCATGGTACGGAAGTAGCGGAGCTTAACTTTTACAGGTTGGTTTTTCCTTCCCGGGTTGTATATTTGCAGGCTTAAATCAATGGATTCCTTGTTTTGAACCCATTTTGGACTGCATCCTGTGAAAAGACAAATATCATTTAGTTATCTCCTTATTCTGGTGTTGCTGCTGGCTTCGACTGCCTGCAGTAAATTTCGCAGGCTTGAGCGCAGTGAAGATTGGCGTCTCAAGTTCGAAGCTGGTCAGGACTATTTCAAAAAGAAGGATTATTACCACACGGCAATATTATTTGAACAGATACTTCCTATTGTTCGAGGTTTGCCTGAAGGAGAGAAAGTGGAATTCTACCTTGCTTACTGCCAGTATTACCAGAAGACCTATTTGCTGGCGTCAAACCAGTTTAAAATTTTTTACGAGACATACGGACGCAGTCAGTTGGCAGAAGAGGCTTACTTCATGTATGCCTATTCACTTTATGTAGGCTCTCCCGATTCACAATTGGATCAAAAGAGCAGCGTGGAAGCGATGGGCGCTATGCAAAATTTCCTTAACCAGTTTCCAGGAAGTCAGTTCAATGATAAGGCAACCGAGGTTGTAGCAAAATGCCAACAGAAGCTGGAACAAAAGGAATTTGATAATGCCAATCAATATTTGAAGATGCGTTATTATCAAGCTGCGGTGATAGCGTTTACCAACTTTAGAAAGACTTTTCCTGATTCTAAATTCATGGAAGAAATTTCGTACCTAAAAGTGTTGGCTCAATATAAACTAGCTGCCCAAAGTATTCCCGCTAAACAAATGGAGAGGTATTCTTCTACTATTGAGTTTTATCGTGAATTGATAGACAGTTTCCCTTCAAGTCAGTATTTAAAAGACGCGGAAAAAATGTATACCGCCAGTCTGAACCAGATCAATTTTCTAAAAAGCAAAAACAAAAACAGTTAATAAATTTATGGCAACGCAACCAGCACTCATCACCCGTGATGTAGAAAAAATTTCCTCTCCTACTGGCAATCTTTACCAGTCCGTAGTAGTAATATCCAAAAGAGCAAGACAGATTGCTGTAAACCTAAAGGAAGAGCTTAATAATAAATTGGCTGAATTCGCTACTACCGTAGATAACTTAGAAGAGGTTTTTGAGAACCGCGAGCAAATTGAAATTTCCAAATTCTACGAGCGCATGCCTAAGCCTACTACTACGGCCACCGAGGAGTTCCTAGAAGGCAAACTCAACTACCGCATGCGCGAAGTTGTGCCAGCGGAAGCTGCAAAAACTGAATAAGCCGTGCTGAAAGGCAAGCGAATACTGTTGGGAGTAAGTGGCAGTATAGCGGCCTACAAAACAGCCATATTCACTCGCTTGCTGGTCAAGGCAGGAGCTGAAGTAAGAATAGTGATGACACCTGCGGCTTTGGAGTTTATCACACCACTCACGTTGGCTACACTTTCAAAAAATCCGGTGCTTACTTCATTTAAAAAAGATGAGACCGGTGAGTGGCACAATCATGTTGAACTTGGGTTATGGGCCGATGCGATGGTAATTGCTCCAGCATCGGCTAATACTATTGCTAAAATGGCAAACGGTATTTGCGATAACCTTCTGCTTGCAGTTTATCTCAGCGCTCGTTGTAAAGTTTTTTTCTCTCCGGCAATGGATTTGGATATGC
>DASYTA010000061.1:0-14437 GCA_036002745.1 Cyclobacteriaceae bacterium
TTTTCATCAATCCAATTGTTGGTTTGACCCTGGCAATTGATCCAGGAAAACACAACAAACAATGGGCCTAGAATTTTGATCTTTTGCATAAAATAACAAATCCCTCGTTTATGAGGGATTTGTTTTATTGACTAAAATAATAATTTAATCTTTAACATTATCTGCCTCGATAAATCCGGCTTTACCACCGAGTAGTTTTATTTTTACCCACTTTCCAGATTTTTCAATCACTTCAAATTCTGTGTCGCCAGGCACTTTAGCTACAACTGGTGCAGCTGCATCTGCCAACTCTCTTACCTCGTAACGATCCTTAGTTTTACCTCTGGTTGTTACTTTGTCGGCCAATTTGCTGCTGCCACTTCCTGCTGCCGCAAATTCGTATGGTGTAATTTTAATATCATAGAACTCGAGAGCCTTTTTCAACTTTACTAGACCCTCATTGCGGGTAATGGCATCCTTAAAGTTTTTATTGTCAGGGTTCAATTGAGCCGAAATTTTATAAAACTCCAGCGCCTTATCATAGTTGCCTGTACCTTCATATAATACACCTAAGTTGTTGGCAGCCTCCTGGCTATAGTTATCTTTCTCATAAATTGAATTGTAAACAATTAATGCTTTGTCAATTCTCTTATCCTTGATATAATCAACGGCCTCTTTTCCTTGATCTTTATACTCCTTATTTTTTATTTTAAAAATATCCAATCCTTCATACTTATAGTATGGGGTAAAATATTGAGTAACGGATGCGGCTATACTGCTAAAAGCCCTTCTTGCAATTTCGTCAGCAGGCATTAACTGAGAGTAAGGGTAGTTTTGGTTGTCTGACTTTGAATCATTCAAAGTGGATTTGAACTCCTTCACAGACAAAATCTGACCAGTTTCAACTTTAATGAACTTAACACGGGCCATTGCATATACTGTACGCGTTACCGTATAGGTATATGTCGTGGTTACAACTCCTTTAGAGTCCTTAGAAGTATTTTTATCTTCCTTTCGTGCATCCTGTGATGAGTGCGACAAACTGCCTGAAATAATTACGTCAACACCAAGAAGTTTACCTGCCTGGCTAGCATCGGCATCACCAATGGCACCGCTCACACCAAGCTTTTGCTCTCTCAATACATTCTCTAATTGGCTTCTTTCTACTAACGTGTAAATGTTAGTGCGAAATCCTTGAATATAAAGGGGTTTTTCTTTGGTAAGGCCATAAGAATCCTGGAGCAAATTAGCAACGATGGCATCCGCAAGGGTGCCACCCAAATTTTTAGAGTCACTCCAATAATTGTAATTGGGATTAGTTTCGTCAGAGAAATTTAAAATAGCGACTTTTTTTGCATTCTCTAACAACATTTCCGGAGCATGAACGGTGTTAGCATAGAAGTCATTGCCCATTCCAAATTGGCCATAACTAATTTTCAGAGAAAAAAGCGCAACATAAAAAACTAACAAAAAGGTTTTTTTCATAGGTTCTTGGGGTTTTAAGTCTGGCAAAACTATAAATTCAAATGACATTATAAAAAAGGCATTCGAAAAAAGTCAATAGCAACAAGCAAATAGGCCTTAAAACCCATTTTTGCCCTTACATAACGAATGAAAAATTGAAAAAGGGGGAACTTAAAAATTGCTTATCACTCCTTCCAAGGCACCAATTTCGACTGGTAAAAGTTAATACCCATCGCCTTCATACGAGGACCATGGCTCGCTAAGCGAACTTTATACTCATCCCAATTTCTTGAACCAGGTTTTCCGTCAGGAGTTGCTGACCAGCCGATTTCGGCATAACCTGGCAATCGAGGAAACACCATGTAGTCAATATCAGAGCGTGTCTGAATCGTCTCTGTCCACAAAGCTGATTCAACCCCATAAATATTTTCACGCGAAATTCCTTTTTCCAGCGTAGACGGATCCCAGGCGTAAGCACTATCCACTTCTATATAAGCTGCCCAATGAAGTCCTAATTTAGTGGTGGAATCATAGCTCATATCAAGATACGCTTTTCTTGCGGGAGACATAATTAGTTTTCCGCCCTGAGCAATCGCCAGTTTCCCATTTTCTGCCCTCGCCCAAACTTGCGCCATGGTCTCAGGTACTAAAGTACTGATGGCAACCTCATCCCATCCTACTACTTTCTTTCCATGCTTTATCACAATCTCCTGAACTCTTTTCACAAAAGGAATATAGTCTTCCTTTTTGGTTGCGTGACTCTCATCACCACCAATATGGATGTAAGGGCCAGGCGTCATCTCGGCCAGTTCACGAACCACATCATCAACAAACTTGTAAGTACTTTCCTTTGTTGCGCAAATCGTACTGAAACCAACTTCAATTCCTGTATAAAGTCCAGGTACCGTTTTCTTCACTTCATTTCCAGGACTGAGTTTGATCGTCTGCTCGCTGCAATTCAATTCAGGATAAGAAGCCAACGCTGCATTGGTGTGACCCGGCATATCAATTTCAGGAACCACAGTGATGTATCTTTCCTGCGCATACTTAACTACATCCTTGTATTGCTCTTGCGTATAGAATCCGCCTTTGCCTCCACCGACCTGAGTTGAGCCACCGAAAGTAGTCAGCTTGGGCCATGATTTAATTTCAATGCGCCAGCCTTGGTCATCGCTTAAATGCCAATGAAACACATTGAGCTTGTAGTATGCCATCTGATCTAACAAACGCTTGATATCATCAACCGTAAAAAAATGGCGACTTACGTCCAGCATCATCCCACGCCACTTATAATTTGGGTAATCTTTAATAGTGCCAGTTGGTATGGTCCACTCCACATTGGATTGTAGACTTGAGCTCTCAATGCTTGCTGGTAATAGTTGACGTATTGTTTGAACTCCTCGAAATACGCCAGCAGATGTAGCCGAGGAAAGCCTGACCATATCCTCTGAAACTGTAAGTTCATATCCTTCTCCCGAGATCTCTTCACCCTGGGCTTTCGCAATCACAATGCTTCCCGCTTCAGGTTTTGAAGTAGAGCTAATTGGAATTTTAAAACCGGTGGCGGATCGTAGTTTATTGGCCAAATAATTAGCAATCTCCAGTTCATCTTTGGAACCCGACTCAACAAAAATCCCTGTTGTTTCTTTAAGAAGAAAATCTTCTCCTGTGGATGTTGCTTCCTGAGGCTTGGGTATAATTGACTCAATAGTCTTGCTTCCCTCGCGATTGCATGAAATCAAAACAACTAAAAAGAAGAACAAGACTAGCTTAGATGATTGATTTATTTTCGTGCTCATAATTTTAGTTTTTTATTTTTTAATCTTTCTTCATGCTCCAACCTATACAACCAAGCGAAATCAATAACACTACCCAACTGGAAGCCAGTGTCACTTTATTGCCAATAATATACGGCTTCGGTTCGAACTTGAATTCTATTTCATGTTTTCCTGCAGGTACTGCCAATGCGCGCAACACATAATCGGCACGAAGAATCTCAGTTTCTTTTCCATCAATGAATGCAAGCCATCCTTTCGGATAATAAATTTCAGAGAATACCGCTAACCCATCCGCTGAAGACTGTGATTCATATTTGATATGACGCGGAGTAAAATCTTTTAACAGAATGCTAGCGGAACTATCATAGGAAAATTTTAAATCCTGAGCTTTGAATTTTGAATTATCGATTACAGCCACATCAAGAGTATTGATCTCACCCGTTTTCTTCAGTTCTTCGGTTGGTGACGAAACTTGCGATATCTCTTTTACAAACCAGGCATTGCCATTGGCAGCCGGATTGACAATAATATTATTTGCCTCTTGGCCAAATACAATATATTTCGCATTCAGCATGTTGAGCGTTCCATATTTTTCAAACTCCAACTTGCGTGCCTCCCAATCGCTGCCCATCAGCGCTGTTTGCCGAATGATGCATGAATCGTACAAATCCTGATAGCGTCTCATTTTTGCACCATGATATCCACCCAATGAATGATGAAAGTATGAAGTTCTTGCTTCCGTGAAAGGGCTTCGCAGATTATAAACACGATAGTGACTTTTATCTTTCAGTATTTCTTGATCTGCACCATTTGGAACTACAAATGCGTTGTCGCGCTTTCCTTGAAATTTATCTTTTCCAAAATAGCGTTTATCCACCCACGACAAATCCATCGTCACCATAAAAATCAGGAAGGCATAAAAACCTAGTACAGAAATTTTCTTGGCAACATTAAAATAGAGAAGAATAAAAATTGAGCTGATAAATAATAACGAACGCAATGCATCATCGCGCATCAAACTTCTGCGATCGGCATGCAACGCTTTCAAAAACCATTCGGGTAGTTCATTTTCTCCCTCGCGAGAAAAGCTGCCCATTCCGGCAAAGAGTAAAATCAACAAGCAAATCCCACCTGTCGCGCCAAAGGCAATCAGCAATTTCTTTTTAGCATCCTTTGTCAATTCTTCATTGAAAAGTTTCTCAAGGCCAATCATACCTAAAAGAGGCATGGTAAAAAGGATTATTACCAAAGCGAAACTGAAGGATCTAAAATTATTGTAACCTGGCAAATAATCGAACAAGAAATAATTGAAGGTAGAGAAGCTATCTCCCCAACTTAGAAAAATGCTCAGCACACTAAGCGGCACTAACCACCACACATATTTTTTGTCGGCTAATAAAATTCCAGCAACAAAAAGAAAAACAATTATTGCACCTGCGTAATAAGCTCCGCCTGATCCAGGCCCCCAATAAGTACCTGTATAATTGACCAACTGATTCGCTAACTGATTGTCGCTAGAATTGACCAGCGCCTTATACGTTTCGCTATTCTGATCGCTTACAAATGCTTGTTCCTTCGTTATTCCACCATAAAAATTTGGAATCAATAAACTGGATGGTTCCCAAATACCGTAGTTGTAGGCAAAGGCATACGATTTAGATAATCCGTCAACTACTTCTTTAGAATTCGGTTTAACCAACTCCGATGGCCCACGAATAGAGTATTGTTCGTATTCTTTGATCGCCCAAAATTGTCCAAAGAAACTTCCAGCCGCTACGATAACTGCAGGAATTAAGATGATAACGTTTGTAAAAAAGTCTTTGATCTGTTTTTCGCGATAAGCGTAAATCAATTGCACCAATCCGTATACGAGAACTATCAACATTAAATAATAAGTGATCTGCAAATGATTCTCACGCAAGTGAAGCGCAAGGCCAAGTGCTGCAACTGCAAAGCCAATCAATCTCTTTTTCGAAAAAGTAAGATGTATCCCGGCCATCACCAACGGCATAAAAGCGATAGCACCAATCCGTGCGTTGTGCCCAGCGCCCAATCCGATAATCACATAAGACGAAAGTCCAAAAGCGAGACCACCGGCAATAGCGAGGTATGGCCTTACTCGAAATGATAAAAGTAAAATGTAATAGCAAAGAAAGGCCAGGAAAATATTAGCAATAGGATGAGGCAGAAACACCGCCATAATCTTTTTTACCCATACCACTGGGCCATCGCTCCAGCGCAAACTAACCAAATATGCGGGCATACCACTAAACATAGACGGAGCCCACAATGCCTCCTCGCCCGAAGCTGTACGATAATCGGCTATTGATTTACTTGAACCGCGGAATTGTTGGATATCCTGTTGGTCGAGTGTTTTGCTATCAAAAAAAATCGGATTGAAAAACAGAACAGTAACTACCAAAAATACGAGAACAGCCACTGCATGAGGCAGCACATCTTTATAGAAATCAATTTTCTTCATTGGATCAGTTTTCAGATTCAACGGCAAATGTGTACAAGATTTTCAAGATTTACAGCATCTGCGAACAGGATTTATTCACAGACGGTCGAATCGCTATGTGACCCGCTGATTACTTACCATTTAGGATTCATTCGTGAATCCAAACAAGGAACGAAACCAGCACCAATTGATCGCTTAAAAAATTTATGATAGGATCATCGGGATCAATTGGTTGCCATATTTTTTACGAATGGCATCAAGGTCACTGTCAGTGACCCATTCAGTAGCAATCAGTTTGTGCGAAGGCTCAACCTTCTTTTTTATGGAAACTAATATTCTTTTCATTTTAATGGAATGTTTGATCAATCAAGGTTAATTTAATATTCCTTTTTAATTCATGACTTTTGTCAGTGAGCCTACTAACATTTAAAAATAAAATACGCATGAGAACAATTGTAATAGCTATGCTAGTATTGACAGCGTGTAGCAGTAAAACGAATCAAACACCAAGCTCAAGTAAAGAAGACGAAGCGGCAATCCAATCAGTTCTCGACAAGCAAGTAGCTGCGTGGAATGAAGCCAACATCGATGAGTTTATGAACGGCTATTGGAAATCGGATTCTATTCTTTTCATAGGAAGTAAAATTACGTCAGGGTGGGACAGCACGCTGACTCGATACAAAAAAGGCTATCCTGATAAAGCAGCTATGGGGAAATTGCGATTTGAAGTTTTACGAATGGATTATATTTCATCCGACAGCTACTTGGTTACGGGGAAATATTTTCTCACTCGCGAAAAAGATAATCCGAGTGGGATCTTCACCCTGCTATTCAAAAAGAAAAAAGGCAATTGGGTGATCGTGTACGATCATACCTCTTAACTCAATTCATCGCGATGACCGGCTTATAATCTTATCCATAAGGCTCCGGTCAATATTGTTTCTTCTTGAATCTTCACAATCGAGTTTTTCGATGAACAAAAAAGACCGCAAAGAAAATTTGCGGTCTAAATGATGATGGTAAGTGGGCCCTGCTAGGAACGTCCCGAAGCTTCGGGACAGCGACCTTGTCTAAATATTGTGGGCCCTGCTGGGAACGATCCAGCGACCCTCAGATTATGAGTCTGATGCTCTAACCAGCTGAGCTAAGGGCCCTTTTTGAAAACGAGTTGCAATGTTACATATTTGCGCTTTATCTTACAATTTTGGTTCCTCAAGAAATTAAAAATCTCATCTTCGACCTGGGCGGGGTGATCATTAACCTGGATGTTGTTAGAACTTTTCAAGCCTTTGCTGATCTGGCACAATGTTCCATTCAAGAAGTAAAATCAAAAATTTCTAAACATACGTTCTTCAACGAATACGAGAAAGGGATGCTGACCGATGAGGAATTCCGGGCTCATATTCGCTCCTTTCTGAACACTAAAGTAACCGACCATCAAATTGACTCAGCATGGAATGCAATGCTTCTCGATATTCCTAAAGAAAAATACGAGATGCTATTAAAACTTAAGTCTTATTTCAATGTGTTCTTGTTGAGCAATACCAATAACATCCATCTGCAGGCAGTAAACGAAATTGTGTTCAAGGATACCAAGCAGTCAGACCTCAGTCATTATTTCCATAGAGATTATTATTCTCACCTCATGAAGATGCGCAAACCCGATTCTGAAATATTCGAACGTGTATTGATCGAAAATAATTTGGTCGCTAATGAAACCTACTTCCTCGACGACAATTTAGAAAACATAGAGGGTGCTAAATCAGTTGGCATTCAAACCGCACATATCACCACTCCACAGATGGTTATACCTTTGTTCGCATGAGCCAGAAAACTAAATCATACATTCTTCACGCTTCGTTGTTCATTATTACTTTCATCACAGCCACCTTCGCCGGCGCTGAGTGGACTTATGGAAAATCAATAATGGCTTATCTTGTTTTAGGTACCGAATATACCTGGGCTGATTTTGCGAGCGGCCTACCCTATTCAATTTGTTTTTTAACAATACTTTCTTGTCATGAATTTGGTCATTACTTCACCGCCATTTATTACAGGATAAAAACAACGTTACCTTACTACATTCCTATTCCACCAATTTTACCTTTGAACATTGGCACTTTTGGCGCCTTGATCCGAATCAAAGAAAGAATAGCCAGCAACAAAGAGCAATTTGATGTGGGCATTGCCGGTCCGCTGGCTGGGTTTGTTGTTGCCGTTGCATTTCTAATTTACGGTTTTATCACTCTGCCACCTCCGGAGCACGTTTTTCTGTTTCATCCAGAATACAAACAATATGGATTAGATTATGCTGACCATGTTTACAAAACAATGCCGGAGGGAACTGTTGATGTGATTATCGGAAAAAATCTGCTTTTTACTTTTCTAGAAAAAATATTTGCTGATCCCTCACGCATGCCGAACCCACACGAGATCATGCACTACCCTTTTTTATTTGCCGGATTTTTGTCGCTGGTATTTACCTGTATGAACCTTCTGCCCATCGGGCAACTTGATGGAGGCCATGTGCTCTATGGCCTCGTCGGTTATAAGAAGCATCGATTAATTGCGACTGTTATTTATTTTGGTTTGCTGTTTTATACAGGTCTGGGATATATCGATTCTCAAACACCCGCAGATCAATTGTTTTACGAAATTCCGTTGTATATATTTTTTCTCTTTATGGCGATGCGAAGCCTTTTCGAAAAGAAACGAGATCGGTTAATGTATTCGTTAATAATTTTTACAGCGCAGTATATCACTGGACTATTAGTGCCATCCATCCATGGTTATTCTGCCTGGCTCGCTTTTATCTTATTGGTGGGTTGGATGGCCGGAGTTCCTCATCCACCTTCTGAAATTGAACATCCACTTGATTTGAAAAGAAAAATTTTAGGATGGGTCGCATTAGCTATTTTCATCTTGTGCTTAACACCAGAACCAATCGTAATTGATGCTGCGCCAACACATACGCCTACGGCAGCACCAGAATCTTCTCAGTCCGCCATGATTGGCCATTGAAATAGCGAGCGAAATAAAGTCCGGTGGAAGGATTGGAGATGGTAATCTGTTTTTGTTCGAATGAATTATCTTCAACAAAAGGGACTCTTCTCCCCGCAACATCCACAAGCTGAACTGCCTGTGAAGAAGTAGGTAAATAAAAAACTCCTCGATTGGGATTTGGATAAGCAAACACCCTTTTTTCTTCTTCTACTCCGGTAATAGTACTCAGATCTTTGTTACCAAATACCGGCCTGATCATCAGGTTGCCATGAAGGCGAGCGGTAGAGTCTGAATTTTGAACCCAACTACCTGCTAAGTTGTAAAATATTTTACTGCCTGAATCAGAATTTTTATCAAACCCAACACCAATTGCTGCGGTGGTAGTCTGTTTCCATCCTAAAAAAAATTTATCCTTCACTAAAATTCCATGATCCAGCGGCAGGCGAACAAAATTATTGTTTTCGGTTCGCTTAATAGTTAATGCTATGCTATCAACCGCTTTCTGAGATAAGTCATTCCAAACTTTAAACAATACAACTTGATCACTCTCGTCACCTACATGAGGGAAATAAATATCCACCGCCACCAATGTATCGGGCTGGGCATACATCAGATCAAATTGATAGGCTAGATTTGCTCCGGGTTGTGTAAGTGTTACGGCATACTCTGCAACACCATCATCGTAGGCGTAGTAGTTCTTTAGAATAAAATTAGAAACGGTTGTATCATTATGTTGAAAATTAATTCCTTTATACACGGTGGTATCATAATCATTTAAATAGACGGTTTTAGGTTTACCGTTTACAACAACAACCTTTGAATACTTAATTAAGTTGTCACTCGAATCCAATCGGATATCAAATTTCACAGCTAATGAATCTACTGAAGAATCTACTTGACTAAAATCAGGAAGAAATTTCACGCTTACATTTCGAAATTCACCGTAAGCCAATCCACCTCCTATCGTTTGAGCAGTATCAAGTTTAACTTTCTTTGTCTTAATTGTTTTATCCTTCAATCTAGCTGTTGTCGTTGCGTAATAGGTATAGCTTAAAGGCTGTGAATTATCAACGCCTTGGTCTGCTCGTTGATTTGTTAAGTTAAAGGATGGGAAGGAAAGGCTGTCTTTATTCGCGATAAAATGTTTTAGTGGTATTGATTTAAATTTTTTAAAAGGAGAAGTAGGAGGAGTCGCCATTGCTCTATCGGGGAAATCGGCATAAGTTGTATCATACTGACTCTTCCCATTGTTCACATAAACATAATCCAGATTCCACGTATCGAAAGGTCCTGACAGCCGTGCAAAATTTTGAAAACGAAATTGAAAATTATCATGGAAATAATGCGCGTCTCCGATCTGCAATTTTACGGGAACAAATTTTGTTTTATCGCTCAAGGTATCAATCGGTGCAGTCCAAACCTTTTTCCATTCCAGAGAGTCGTTCTTAAACCACAACGAAAGTTCATCACCCGGATCGGGAGGCTCCCCATTACCCTCGTATTGATAATAGAAGAAAATAAAAACCAAATCTCTTTTCGCAGGATCAACTAAATCCAGGCGTAGCGGCCGCGATACAAGTTTATCGGCTTGGCCCTTAGCAATGGCTGAGATGCTGTAAGGCCGACCTAAAGAATCGATACCATTGAAGGTAGCCACTTTTATAGTTGGAGGATTGATGGCCATTCCATCATTTACCCAAACAGAATGCCCGTATTGCCAGAGGCTGTCGTTGGGATAATCTTTGCCGTGAGTAAAAGAAAAATCATCCCAAAAAGGAAGTTTCATGGCCGAAAGTTGCTCTACGCGAGTACTGGTAGTTTTCTTTTGCGAATGTGAATTCTTTATAACAGGAACCTGCACGAATTGCGCCCAACTTCCGATCGAGCAGAAGATGCAAGAAAATACAAGAATAAGTCTCATGTCAGAGGTTCTCTTCATTCTCCTTTTCGGGCTCCTTGTAACCTTTAGGCGCCAGCCATAAGTCGACCGGATCGCCCACGCGTACAGAATCGCCGGAAAGTGGGTATTGCTTGAAAACGTAAGAAGTAGTGCGTGTAGTATCAGCGCCTTGCATCATTTCTACATTACCCAAATGTAAGTTCCAACTGGAAAGCTTTCGGAGCGCTGTTTCGTATGCATCACCTACTACATTACCAATAGTAAAATCGGCTGGACCAAAACCATCGCCAATCACGAGATCGATCGTAGAACCTTTTGGTATTCGAGTTCCCGCAACAATCGGCCGGCCATGATATCGATATTCCCTCACCAGATTTTTGAAAGGGCTCGGCTCATAGTAAATACGTCCTAATTTCAATTCGTTACTTTTCAAAACAGCTTTTGCATTCACTAGCGATCCATCAGTAAGATCTGGCATCGGCAACGTCGGTGGTGTTACACGGTTTAATGAAACATAAACTGTGCGATTCTCTTTCACGTTTGATCCAGCACCGGGAAACTGTCTTAACACAGTTAATGCAGGAAGTGTGTCGGTATACGCTGAATCATTTACAGAGAAACGCAATTTATGTTTTTCTAAAAAGTCCGGAAGCTCCTCTAATTTAATTCCCTTCAGATCAGGCACAACTACAAACTCACCATGATTTGTAATATTGGGTAAGTAGATATAGAAATAGATGATGCTAATGAACATGAGAATGCCAATCACAATTCCGAGGTGCTTGAGCAACGCTTCGACCGAGTTGTCTTTGAAAAACTTTTTTATATCCATACTTAATATTTCAAAGAAGAAGAATAACCACGATCAGCGCGCTGGGTGAGCTTGAACCTTGCTTCCGCCAATTCCACTAATCTCGTGATCAAGTTAGTAAATGTAATGCCTCGCTCTTTCCACATCATTGGAAACATACTGGAATTGGTAAAACCAGGAATGGTGTTGATCTCATTAACATAAGCCTGACCCTTGGCGGTAAGGAACAAATCTACCCTTGCAAAATCTTCACAAGCCAATGTTTGAAACGCTTTCAATGAAACCTCGCGTATTTTTTTTGATGCAGTAGCCTCTAGTTTTGCAGGCACTTCAATTTGCACCGCTTCTCCATCCACATATTTGGCATCGAAAGTGTAGAACTCATAATTTTTGCTAATGATGATTTCTCCTGGCAAAGAAGCTTGAGCCGGCGCATTGCCTAATACAGCACACTCGATCTCACGACCTTGGATATATCTTTCAAACAGCACACAGTCATCATAGCGAAATCCTTCATCCACTGCTTTTTTAAAATCATTTTTCGATTTCACTTTTGAAACACCAACAGAGGAACCAAGACTGGCGGACTTCACCATGAAGGGTAAGCCCAATTCTTTTTTAATTTTTTCAAACTTTAAGCTCTTTCGATCAGCATAAAAGCAATACGAGAAATCTGCTACTGGCAGCCCTGCTTCTTTTAATAATTTCTTGGCAACCAATTTATTCATCGACATGGCCGAGCCAAGAACTCCTGTGCCCACCATGGGCAATCCCATTGCTTTTAGCAATCCTTGGATGCTCCCATCTTCGCCATCCGTTCCGTGCAATACTGGGAAAACAATATCGGGAGTGAATCTCTTCTTCTTTGTTTTAAAAATGGGTTCAACGGCACTGAGATGTAGTGAAAGTTTTTCTCCCTTTTTTATTTTGGATGAAACATCTTTCGTATGGTACCATTCTCCTTTTTCAGTGATACCAATCAATATTGGCTTAAATTTTTTCTTATCGATGAATTGAAAAATATTCCGGGCTGAATTGATCGAAACCCCATGTTCCACCGAACGGCCTCCGTAGAGAATTGCAATCTTCTTTTTGCCCATGAATTATTTCTGGTTTTCTCCCCAAAGATGTTCAGGTTTTGGGGCATTTCCACACTTGGTTTTGATTTTTTTCGATCAAAAGCCCATCAAGACTTTTGTTGCACCTATGCTAGAGGCTGTCTGTACCCTTACCACATAAAGTCCTCTTGACTCTTGAGGAAAATCGATAGTGTACGTTTGATTCAAAGTATCAGGAAGAAGATTGTCTGCCACAACATGGCCCATCAGATCATAAATTTGCATTCGCACTAATTCCCTCTCCGGCAAATTGAAGGTCACTTTTACAGGACTGCCCGCTCCTCCATAAACTGAATATTGACTTTCAATTGTAGGATGAGGGTTAACATCATCCATAAAAAATTCAATATTGTCTACATATAAATTGTTTCCGTTGCCATTGGTGGCTACAAAAGCAAGACGAACATTTTCTTTGCCTGCAAGATTATTGAGACTGATATGATTTTTCGTCCATTGAGTATCATCAGATGGTATCCATGCCGAATTCGAATCCGTGTTTGATAGCAATTCTCCAGAAGTGTTAAATAACAGTGAATCAAACGTAACACCACAGTCACTCGATGAATATACTTGAAGAGTTTCTATTCCGTTTACATTGTAAGCATAACTGCTCTCAAAATTGACACTAGCAGTTTGTGACTTTGAAAAATCCAAAACGGGAGAAACCAGCCACGCTTGCTGCCCCAAGTTAGTATCACCAAATGCTGGGAACACCATCGAATTTAATTTGGATGTGTTTGTAACAGAGGTGTGCCAGACTAACCCAGACTGTGGATTTATAGTAGACCATCGATCTACAAAATTGTCATCGAAATTTTCTCTCAAAGGGATTTTATCCGCCACAGAATTGATCACCAATGAAGTATGCAAACTATCAGTAGAGGCTACAGCAGATGTAATACCGTTTGGGTTTTTTACTGCAATGGAGAAACTATTAATACCAGATTGAAAATTAGCAGTAGATAAAGTGAAATTAGCTGTTGATCCTACCGTCAATTGAATACCAGAAAATTTTTGAACTGTCAATTGGTTGTTTACATATACATTAGCGGTGAATGAAGTGATCGTTGCATTTCCAAGGTTCGTCACACTGATCACCGGCGCTACTGTTGAATTACAACTTACGGGCGAAGGTTTTACCAATCCGTTTAAAGTAAAGCCTGTAAATGCTGCATTCGTTACCAATACATTGTCGAGATACAAATTATTGCCGTAACCATTTATACCTTCAAAAGCTATTTGAACTTTCTGTCCAAGGAATTGATTCAACGAAATAATACTAGTTGCCCATTGTGAGGAAGTTGGTGTAAACGAACTTGAGGTAGAAGTTGAAGTAGCTAAGGCTGACCCACTCTTGTTAAAAATAACTACTGGAGAAGCATTGAAATTGCAAGCAGATGATACAAGCACGCGCAGTCCATCTGTACTTCCGCCCTGATACTGAGCATAAGCATAATCAAAATTGAGTGACGCAACCGCAGCTGTGGTTAAATCCAACACGGGTGTGATCAGCAAATCTGGTGAGCCTTGTTGATCTGCATAGTCATAGAAATTTAGATACATCGCTTGGAGTGATGGAGCTTTGTTCCATGTCGTTAATCCGTCGGGATTTGTTATCTGCCAACCAGCTGGTTTCCCTGAAGGTATGTTAGTGAACTGTTCAAAAAGAGGTAATGATGTTGAAACTGGGATTTGTGTAGTGATCGATTTGGAATTATTACTTGCTCTTGCATCAATTCCTCCATTCGTTTGGAGAATGGTGAACGAAAAATTATAAGATGAACCTTCACTCAAAGAAATCGAGGCAAAATTAGCAGTTGCTTCAGCACTGGATGCAAGATTGAGTGATGAAAATGTTTTTGTCTCTGTTACTATTCCATTGAGAGAAAATTGAATCTGCGCATTGGTGACAGTATTGGTGCC
>DASYTA010000062.1:0-4243 GCA_036002745.1 Cyclobacteriaceae bacterium
ATGTCATTAAACATCATTGGATATTTAGTCTATTTTTTGTGGCCTTTATTTGTTGGGCATGCGCTTCAAGAGTTCGTGCCAAGGAAAGTAATCTTGAATGATACATTCTTTCTTATCAACGGATTTATTTTTATCCTCACATCTTTGACAATCCTAATTATTTCAGATGGTGAAGGGATGACTTTCAGTGGATTAGAGGCATTGCCTTTCTTTTATGTTGTATTTGCTTTTGTTCATTATCTCTCCTTTCCAGGAAAAACATTAAGATCGATTGAGCACAACAGAGAAGCTAGCTTCGGTGAATACTTTGGAGATTTTTTCCTCGTTGTATTTCTACCTTTTGGGATCTGGTTTTTACAACCAAGAATAAACAAGATTGTAAGTGAACATACCTTAGAAGATGAAATCAAAAACTAAAAAGACTTTTGGTGCCGTTGTGTTACTTATCATTGCGATGGTGCTGGGTTATTATTTAGTGCATCGTGAAAATAAAAAAGTCGCTGGTCCATCAGAAAAGAAGAGCCCTGATTCTGCAACACACGTTACTCCTGAAAAGACACCGATCGAATTGGGCGCAAAACCAGAGGTCAATCCAAAGGACGGATCTGTAAAAATCGTAGAGGAGTTTATAAAGGTGAATGCAAAGAACCCCGCGACTTTTGAATTCCTTGAATGGTCGGAAGTCTCAACCGAAGGAGACTATTGGAAAGTAAGATGTAAATATAGAGGCGTCGCCTCATTCGATAAAGAAGTTACTACCAACGCCTGGTTCTATATTCAGAACAATAAAGTGGCGTATACAAAAATTATTTCCAAGATCTAGTTTTCTGAAAATCATAGTGTGCCAGTCTGGCCTTTCGACCTGACTGAAAAAAATCACACTTGTCAGGTTGTGAAAACCTGACATCACACAAAGATTTACTTACGCGAGTTATAAGACGATACTATATCTGACGTGACATCTTTGCCACCGCGAAGATTGTTGTAGAGGCTGCCGATGGTATAGATTGGGCCCCATGGAATTCCCCACCATCCTAAGAAAAGTGCCATGAACGTGTAAGGAAGTCCTTTGATCGTGCCATTCTCCCCCGCTTTTACAAAATAGATATCAGAGTTTCTTTTAAACGTCATTACCACAATAGATATCGTGTATTGATAGATGACAAATTTTGCACCTTGAGATAATTCACTATTGATCTGTTCATTCGAAAGACCTTCAATATTCTTGATTTGCATGCTGTTGATTTAAGATTGCAAGATTCAAGCAATTCAAATTATATTTTTTTGAAATTCCTCTGGATGAAGGACAGTTGTAAGTAAATCGATCGAAAACGAATTTTTTGCCTGTAGCTCAATCCCCTACTTCGCAATACAGGCTTATTTTATAAATTCACTTTATAAGACAGCAGTAAACCATGCCACCTGTCAAGCCTACATACTCCGTCACCGGTCTCATTGGAGCAGACGATATGACTGCACACGTCATTGTCGACAAAAAGAATAGCTCCATACACCTCCACTTTTATGGTGAGATGTTTGGCAATGAACGAACACCTATTTCAGTGAAGCATACCAACATGAAGTTTCTCGAAGGTGATGATGCGGCCGTAGTTAAAGAGACTATTAATGGGGAGTTTCCAAATAAGAAAGTGCAAATCAATAAAGTCACCTTAATGAAAGAAAAGGAAGCACATGGGCAGAACGGGCATTCGCATCGGGTTATCATTAGATTCAAGAAATAACTTTTGGTAATTAAATTCTATCTTAGAACAGAAAGAATGATCATGGAAAAATCTTATAGGTACCTTCCCTATTCTCTAATCTTAATAGTGCCGATCACCATTGTTGCATTTTATAAGACTTACATCGTGCAGTTCCCAAACTTCAGTGAGAGAAATGGCACCTTCATCCACATTCATGCAGCTATATCAGTTCTCTGGATTGCGATGATGATCGCTCAGCCTTTTTTAATACAAAGCAAAAATTATAAACTTCATCGAACCATTGGAAAGTTATCATATATAGTCTTCCCAATCCTTATCCTTTCGTTCATCCCCCAGATTGTGAGGATTATTCTTCATGATGATCCTCGAGGGATTTTCTTTCCGGTAGCTGACATGGTTTTAATGGTGATCTTTTACATCCTTGCTATCTACCATAGAAAAAATAGCAGTATGCACATGAGGTACATGATCGCCGTTGTCCTTGTATTTCTGTTTCCGACATTGGGGCGCATCTGGCCTATTTATTTTGGGTTCGGCAATTATGCTACACAGAATACGCAATACTTAATCATCTATTCTATTTTGCTCTCTCTTATTCTTTATGACCGCCATAACAAAAAAGAATTTAAGCCTTATATCATAGCATTGCCACTTTTTGCTTTACACCAAGTAGTGTATCATATAATGTTCGGTCTTCCAGCCTAGTTTTTTAATAAAATCTAAACTCATTAGGTAGTAAACCCGATAACACAAAAAAACGTAAAAACGCTTTATGCTTCATCTCTCAGGCGTTCAAAAAAAATATTCTCAACGCGTCATTCTCGACATTCCCGATCTAAAAATAGACGGAGGAATTCATTGGCTGAAAGGATCAAATGGTTCGGGTAAGTCAACATTTTTAAAAATGATCAGCGGCATCATTCCATTTGAGGGAACTATTGAACTGGATAACACGAATCTTAAAAAGAATGGAGTAGCGTATCGCAGATTAGTTAGTTACGCAGAAGCAGAACCACTCTATCCCGACTTTCTTACCGGTGAAGATTTGATTCGTTTTTACAATTCAGTGAGAAAATCAGATCCAAAATATTCTAATGCTCTTATCGAAAAGTTTGGAATCAGCGGATACTATAAGAATCCAATCGGCACATACTCAAGCGGCATGGCAAAAAAACTTTCGCTGGTATTGGCGTTTATCGGCAAAACAAAATTCATTTTATTAGACGAACCTTTTGTAACCCTCGATGTCGCGACTGTTCAAGTATTGATTGACACGATCAAAGAATTTTATCAACAAGAGCGCAATTTCATTTTCACCTCTCATCAATCTCCGGAGATGAATGCGCTTCCGCTTTCCTCTGAAATGATTGCACAGAACGACACCGTATGCTTCCAACAATAAAAATCATCAACGGGGTTTTGGTTCGCAAGTTTTATGAGCGACATGCCTCGCTTTTGTTCTTCGTGTTTTATCTCATGTTTGGAATGGTGGAGTCAGGGCAGATTGTGAGCTATCATCTTGCATTGATTCACGGCGCTATTAGTTCACCCGTATTTATGATGATCGTCCTTGGTATCTGGATGCTCTATCTCATCAAAGCCGTTTTGCTTTTAGAAGAGTGTTTTGCTCAACCTCATAATCTTTTTTTCAAACAAATTGGCCAATTGAATAAACCTACTCAATTTTTTCTTTTGGCATACACTTATGTCCTTATCTATCAACCTGTACTGATTTACTCCATCGTCATGATCGTTGTGGCATTCAAATCAAATGCAATCCTGGCAGCCATGAGTATGATTGCCTTTCATTTCATCATGATTAGCCTGTGTGCCTGGCGATCGATCAATTCTATCAACACCTCTCGGCCATCCGTTCTAGCAATCCCTTCGCTGCGTTGGCCATTCGCGAAACCTTATCCGGTATTTTATATCAGTTTGCTTACTGATCGGTTTAGAATAATGTTGTTACTCACAAAGACTTTTACTATTCTCTGTCTTCTTGGTTTCCTGCAAATTCCTCTTGATCACTATGAGTCGCGTCTTGCTCATCTCGGAATGGCGATTGCAATCACTTCCTATTCAGTTATCATTTTCGAATGGCGGCAATTTGAAGATCAATATTTGCAATTCGCACGAGCGTTGCCAATTACGCTAACACAACGTTTCCTTGTCGTTGCTTCAGCTTACGCAATATTATTGCTACCCGAGTTTGTTGTGCTGTTATTTCAAGGGTTCTATCTATGGGACGCGTTAATTGCCATTCTTTTAAGCTTAGGTTTCGCTCTTTTTGCTCATAGCTCCCTTTATCAAGAGAAATTAAACAACGATCGGCACATCCAAAGGGTTCTCTGGTTGTTTCTAATTACATTTTTTCTTGCGCTCTCAAAACTCGCCTTGCCTGCGGCTATTTTATTTTCCCTAATAGGCTGGTGGCGATTCAGAAAAAATTTTGAAGCCTATGAAGCTTCGACAAACACTATATAAGTGAAAAAAATTGATTCAGTCCTTAAATCGAAAGC
>DASYTA010000063.1:0-6409 GCA_036002745.1 Cyclobacteriaceae bacterium
ATACACCTTGAGGTTTGACTTACTTTATTAAACAAACAAAGGCCACCTGCTGTGGCCACCAGAAGAGTATCGTTGTGCAATTCGTAAAGGGAGGTGACATAATTGTTTACGAAGGGCACAGGAACAAACTCATCCAATTCTCTTTGATAATAATTTAAACCTGCTTGTGTTCCTACCCACAATTGTCCTTTAGAATCTTCAAAAATTACGTTTGTATTATTGTGGTTAAGGCTCTTTGCCTGTGTAGGTAAATATTTATAGACCGTAAAATTATTTCCATCGAATTTGTTGAGTCCGTCACCCGTGCCGATCCAGAGCAGGCCTGAGCGATCTTGTAGAAAACATTTTACCCAACTACGCGATAATCCATCCTGCACACTTAAGTGCTTAAATCTTAAATTCTCATTTTGAGCGTAACAAACAAAATGCAAACCAAAATACAGACTAAGGCAAATAATGTATTTCATTATTAACTTATCGTTGGGGTGTATACAGTTTTTCAATTAATATAGCCATCAAGTTTCAAGTGTTTAAAATACACTGGCTACCCTAAGGGAGGGAGAATTTTGATCTTATACAAACGTTTGCAAGAAAAATTGTACTAATTAGCAGACGATAGAAAAAAGAACCTTTATATGCGAAAATGAGCCATTATTGAAACGAAGTATGTGTTTAAGGATGATGTATGGAAAGTGGCAAGGATGTAAAGAAATTTGACTTGCGATGAGAGGGCTCCCTATGGAAAATCACATGGCGGTTATGCTGTTGATTTTGTTTTCATTAAAGGCCGCAGGCCAGCAAGGCGCAATGCCCCTTGGGTTGAATTATGAAATGTATAAGGCAATACCAGAAAAAAATTTCCGAACGATTGATACAGCCTCATTGAATAAGCGGGCTTCATCTAAGACTATTCCGCTGACTGTTGGATATAATTTTAAGACTCATTTTACTCCTGATGTTGAAGGAACCTGGAAAACAATCCTACCCGGTGTTGATTCGTGGTTTCTAAAATTACGATCCAAGGGCGCATACGGATTGGCATTAGTATTTTCTGATGTTGAACTCAAGCCAGGAGAAGTATTATATGTTTATAATCAAAATAGTGTGAGAGGCCCTTATACGAATCGTAACATTCCTCGCTCCGGAATTTTGCCGTTGGATTTTCTAGCAGGAGATGAGATTATGATTGAGTACGATGTTCCTGCAGGAAGCAAACATCGTAGTGCTTTCATTATTGAAACTGTTTCGCATGCTTATCGGAATATTTTCAAACAGAATATTACTTCCTCAAAAAAAACAATGAGAACGAGCAGCGATTGCTATCTCTGCATTGAAGATGAAGCAATGGAAAAAGAGCGAAGGGCCGTAGTTAAGCTTGTAGTTCAGTATGATACCACTGCAGTGTTCTGCACGGGCACACTTGTGAATAACACCGCTCATGACAATACGCCTTATATTCTTACCGCTCAGCACTGTGTTACCAATCAATTTGATGCAGACCGCACCGTCTTCATATTTGGCTTTGAAGATGTTGACTGCGTAAAGAAAACTAACTACGATCTCACGATAAACGGTGCCCGTCTCCGTGCTTCCATGTTTGAAAATGATTTCGCAATTCTTGAAATGAATATCAAGCCACCGCTGGAATTTCATCCTTATTATGCCGGCTGGGATATATCTGATAAATATCTGGATGGAGTTACTTCTGTTCATCATCCGCAAGGAGGTCCCAAGAAAGTTTCGGTTTCAAATGGCACAGTAACCACAAGTAATTTTAACGATGGTAATGTCCGTGCGCTAAATGCTTTTTGGAATGTGGCACGATGGGATGTTGGTGTAACTGAAGGTGGATCATCTGGGGCATCACTGTTTAATAAAAATAATAATATCATCGGCACATTGTCTGGGGGAAGTTCGGAGTGCGGCTCGCCTTATAACGATTACTTTGAAAAACTATCAGCGAGTTGGGAAACATCTCCTAGTCCCGATCATCAATTGAAATATTGGTTAGATCCTATCGGATCAAGCGTTAAGAGTCTCAACGGCAGCGATCCTTTTGAAGGTATTAACGCAACATGTGAAACGATATCAAATGTAAAAGTGGGAGAGCAACTAAAACTTTTACCTTATACAAGTGGTCAGGGATATTTTTCGGGATTTAATTCCGACAACATTGCCTCTTATGCAGAAAAGTTTTCAACCCCAGATAGTGCTATGTTAACGGGTGTAACATTAAATGTGGGCAGTGTTAATGTACAATCACCTGGAGGTTTGTTGGTGAGCGTTCATAGTAACAGCAATGGATTACCAGGTGCTTCGCTATCAAGTTCCTTTATTCCATATTCTCGTTTCTCTAAAGACTCAACTAATTACGTCCAATTTTATCCTTATATAAAATTGATTGGAGATTATTTTGTTAGCTATACGTTGAGTTATTCACCTGCAGATTCATTCGCGCTCAAGCAAGTGGATTGGCGAAGTAATTCAAACAATACGGCATTTGTAAAACTTTCGGCAGGATGGGCATCGATGAACACTATTTCACCAAATGCGGCAGGGTCTTCTCTGGGAATAAAAGTTACGCTCTGTAAGAATGATTCTGAACCATCGCCTGAAGAAAATCCAATTAGTTTTTATCCGAATCCAGTTTCCACAGCGTTGATTGGAAGACTTCCTGAAGGCGCGCAAGGAGAAATAAGTTTACAGGTTTATGATTTACAAGGCAAGCTGCAAACAGTAAAGTACAATACCTATGAGAATAACATAGTTGTTACTACTGCTGATTTAAGCCCGGGAATGTATATCATAAAACTTTCAACACTTCACGCTGTGTATCAGTCGAAGTTTATCAAACTCTAAAGCTAGTTTATGATTTCCAACCTGGTGTGTAGGTTATTAATTTCTAATTTAATGGTACGCTCCGGAATAGTTGACGAATAAGTGTATTAATTAACTTTATTACCTTGTTCACTAAGTCATGAATGAAGCAATAGTATGAAGCCTTTCTTTTCTCTTATCGTTTTCATCTCTTTTTCGAATTGCCTCATTGCTCAGCCTGATAAATATCAATTCGCTCAACTGGATATCAATGCTGGCCTATCTCACAACAACGTCACTGCTTTTCTTAAGGACAAGAAAGGGTTTTTGTGGATTGGTACTCAATCGGGTCTTAATAGGTATGATGGGTATACACTAAAAAAATATTTTAGCGATTTGCAAGACTCAACATCAATGAGAGGAAATAATGTTCTCTCTTTATTTGAGTTGCCTGAACAGTTAATGGCGGTTGTCACTAACGATGGGGGTCTCTCCATTTATGATCCTTTTCAGGATAAGTTCCAGAGCAAGTTGCCTCAATACATGACTCGTATGGGCATTGGTGGAGATATAATGAGCCAGGTCGTTCATGATCGAAACGATCGATACTGGTTTGTTTTGAATACCAGCGGAGCTTGTTTGTACCAAAACAATCAAAAGCATTTATGGATCAAGCATAATCAGGCTGATCCAAATACTATTGCCTCTACACCGATCACAAGCATAGTGCCAAGCAAAGATGAGAGTTATTGGATTATACATGCCGATGGAGTTTTGGAGCAAATCATTTTGACTGAAAACTCTTATAGAGTCGCATACAGAAATGATGAACTAAAATCGTTAGGAAGTTTAAATATTAATTCCAGAGTTGTTGAAGACCAGGATGGCGACTTGTGGATTTGCTTGTTAGGATTTAATCAAGGGATTTATTATTTCAACAATAAAGAAAAAACCTTCACGCAAATCAGTAAAGATTCGAAGGGAATGCGATTGAATACTAATCTTGTTTCAGGTGCAATAGTAGATGCCCTTAATAACCTTTGGATAGGCACTGATCACGGTGGCGTTAACATTATTGATAAGAAACAACAAAAGGTTTATACCTTAAAGCACCAGGAAGAAGGAGCGCATGCATTAGGACAAAATAGTATTAACACACTTTATCGCGATGATCAGGGTATTATCTGGATCGGTACATTTAAGCGAGGTGTTAGTTACTATCATGAAAACCTTCTTCGTTTTCCATTGTTCCAGCACTCCATCTTTGATAAAAGCTCTTTGCCATTCAATGACGTAAACAGATTTGTTGAAGATGCGAAAGGGAATTTATGGATAGGAACTAATGGAGCAGGACTGATTTATTTCGACCGCAAGACAAATAGTTTTCAACAATATCGAAACGATCCTCAAAACATAAATAGCCTAAGCAGTGATGTGATTGTAAGTCTGCTCATCGACTCCGATGGAGTTTTATGGATCGGCACATTTTACGGTGGCCTCAATTCTTTTGATGGAAAAAAATTCAAGAGATACTTGCCAGACGGAAAATCTATTTCCATTAGTGGTCGTAGTGTTTGGGAGATATTCGAAGATTCGAAAAAGCAATTATGGATTGGAACCCTGGATGCCGGGCTTGATTTGCTGAACCGGAAAACATCTGAGTTTAAACATTTTCAAGTGGGCTCAACTTATATTTCATCGATCATGGAAGATCACGAGGGCAACCTTTGGGTAGGCACCAACCTTGGGATTGATGTATCAACGAATCAGGGAAATTCATTTACTCATTACGCAAATCAGAAAGGAAATCTCAGCAGCCTTAGCAACAATTCCATTATGGATATGCGAGAAGATAAAAGCGGTAGAATATGGATTGCCACACAAGGTGGATTGAACTTATTTCAAAAGGCCGATCAATCTTTCAAAGTGATTCGAGAACAAGATGGTCTGCCCAGTAATACAGTTCTGACTTTATTGGTTGATAACAATGGTAACTTATGGATGTCGACTGTGAATGGTATATCTAAGATGATTCTTAATCAAGAGGGTAATGAGTTATCTTACACTTTCAGAAACTATGATGAGACGGATGGATTGCAGGGTAAACAGTTTAATGAAAATGCAGCATTAAAAACTCGAAACGGAGAACTGGTTTTTGGTGGTCCGTCAGGGTTTAATATTTTCAAACCTGAAGAGCTGAAGCTAAATTTGGTGCCGCCAAAAATTGTGCTCACTGATTTTCAATTGTTTAATAAGTCCATCAAACCAAAAGAGAAAGTAGATAATGCAATCGTTCTTGAGAAGTCTATTTCAGAGAGCAGTGAAATTACATTGAAGTCATCCGAAAATGTTTTCTCCCTTGAGTTTGTTGCCCTTAACTTTCTCCACGCCGAGAAAAACAAATATAAATATCAGTTAGTAGGTTTTAATAAGGATTGGCTAATGACAGACGCGCAATCGAGAAGAATCACATTCACTAACCTCGATCCGGGTGATTATACATTTCGTGTGATGGCTTCAAACAACGATGGCATCTGGAATAACCAGGGTGCGAGCTTGAAAATAAAAGTGTTGCCTCCATTCTGGAAAACAAACATTGCCTTTGGTATCTATCTTATCTTTATTCTAACCTCTTTGTATATCACGCGTAAATTAATTCAACAAAGGGAGCGAATGAAGTTTGCGATCCGTCAAGAGCGCCAGGAAGCCGTGCGCATGCACCAGTTAGATATGATGAAGATAAAATTCTTCACGAATGTTAGCCATGAGTTTCGCACACCGTTGTCGCTCATACTTGTTCCCATGGAAAAGCTATTGAATCAAGCCAGTGATCCTGAGCAACAAAAGCAATTTCAGTTGATTCAACGTAATGCAAAACGACTGCTTAATCTCGTCAACCAGTTGCTTGACTTTAGAAAGATGGAAGTGCAGGAGCTGAAATTCAATCCTTCAGAAGGAGATATTATAGCATTCTTAGAAGAAACTGTTTCTTCATTCAGTGACCTTTCGGAGAAGAAACATATTCACCTTGAGTTTAAATCTTCAGTGCCCAAACTCGAAACGTTCTTCGATAAAGATAAACTGGAGAAGATCGTACTCAATCTTCTTTCAAACGCATTTAAGTTTACTCATGAAAATGGAAGCGTTAATGTTAGTGTGAACGTCAATAGTGAAATGGGAAGGCATGAACTTGAATTGCGTGTAAAAGATTCTGGTATCGGTATCCCGCATGAAAAACAAGGCCGCATCTTCGATCGCTTTTTTCAAAATGATCTGCCGCGAAGCATGGTAAATCAGGGAAGTGGCATTGGCCTCTCTATCACTAAAGAGTTTGTGCGTATCCATGAAGGCACAATAACAGTAGAAAGCGATCCAGGAAAAGGAAGCTGTTTCATTGTTGTTTTGCCTGTGCGAGAAATCGTTGGTTCAGATCAACCAGTGCCTGTTCTGCAAAATCGCATCGAAGAAAGAATCGAAAAAGAAAACATCGAGGAAGTTAAAAGTGATAAACCTTTGCTGATACTCGTTGAAGACAATGAAGACTTCAGGTTTTACCTTAAAGATAATTTAAGTCAGAGCTACCAAGTGATAG
>DASYTA010000064.1:0-7488 GCA_036002745.1 Cyclobacteriaceae bacterium
CTTTCATAGCGAATACTTGAGGTGCAGGCTTGGCCTGGCAAACCACATCATTGCCTAAAAAAGTGCCATCACATAAGCTGTTATTGGCACAATCGGAGTCGTAGCAATCTATGAAGCCATCGCTGTCATCATCTTTTCCATTGTTACAAATTTCCTGGCTAAAAGCTGCTGTAACTGCCAACAAGGAGACTAATAAAAGCAACCCTGTTTTCTTCATTAGCTTAAACTTATCTGTATCCATACTCTTAATCCGAAGATTTTCACCGAACAATATTAATACTCCCTGCCTTGTAATCATTTCCAGAATCATCACATTTTATTACATAGTAATAAACACCTGCAGGTAATACTTTACCGCCGGAAGAAATGCCAGTCCAATCCTCCAAATAAGGCTTTGCCTGGTACACTTTAATGCCCTTTTCGTCGTAGATAGTTACCCCACATTGCGGAAAACTCCCTATATTTTCAACCTTCCAAGTTTCAGTTTCATCGGGTGGCACACCATTAGGTGAAAAGAAATTTGAAGGATGCAAGGAATCAAGAATACTGTTCTGTGTCACCAACAGATCAACAGTAGCACTTCCTGTGCAGCCATTAGTATCCTTACCTGAAACGGTATAGGTAGTACTTACCACGGGTGAGGCCACGGGATTAGAAATCAATGAATCTGATAAATTTGATTTATTGGGCCGCCACAAATAAGTTGTTAACCCCGTAGCGTTTAACTCGGAACTTTCACCCACTTTTATCGAAGTAGGCTTGGCCGTTGCTGTGACCGCAGGTGCGCTAAATTGACCGACAACTTGATCATCATTAAGTTGGCAAGCACCTGAAGTTACATCAACCGAATAGGTGCCGGCTTTGTTCACGTATATTGACGAAGTCTTATCACCAGTGCTCCACAAGTAGGTGTCAAAATTTCCCAACACCTGAAGCAACAAACTATCTGATGCGCAAACACTAAATACCTGCGACGGGTTTGTAATCTCAACCTTGGGTGCCGCTTTAACTGGAAGAGGTTTTGCCTTCGATGCCGGACAACTATTGTTAATGTAAGCAACAGTGAGATTGACAGTAAAAGTTTGAGCAGCTGCATAGGTGTGGGTTGGATTCTGCAAGTTGCTAGTGCCGGCATCCCCAAAATTCCATGAGTATCTCACATGAAGGCCAGTGGTGTCGCTGTCAAGTACCGATTGATCTGTAAATGTTATTACTTGGCCAACACAGCCTGCAGACGGAGAAAGAAAGTCTACAAAAGGAATGGCTGCGATTCGAACTTTTTTGGATGTTGATGAAATTGGCGCACAAGTAGTATTTGCTGTCGACTTGAGCTTCACAAAATAATCACCTCCAACTGTTGCAGTGTAAGTTGGTAGTGTTGCTCCCGCTATATCTCCTTTGGTCTGCTCAGCCCACTGATACGTGTAGCCCACTAATGTTGGGAAAACAGAAAACACTTTTGACTGGCCCTGACAAAGTACATCACTACCTGAGTAAGTTACCGTTGCATTTGGAACATCGACAACGTCAACCACGAGAGACGCTCGTTGTACTACGCAAGGTCCAACCATTACCTCAACAGTATATTTACCTGCATCAATGCTCTGGAAACCAGGCCTTGCTACCGCAAAACCATGTGCAGTAAATGAATCCGGCCCCGACCAAACATAATCTGAGGCACCAACATCACTCACCGATAAGCTTAAAGTTCCTCCAAGGCAAACTGGCGCGACAGGGTTTGGTGTAACTGCTGGTGCGGTTCCCGCTAATATGGTTACTGCCACTCCAGTAGCTGTCGTATTAATACAACCTCCATTTACCAATTTCGCTGTATACGTGCCAGTACCATTGACATTCACATCAACGGTATTTGAAGCACTCGGTGCGCCAAGCGAAACAGCACCTGAACCAGTATCTTTAAACCATTCATAGGTACCTCCAGGATTGCTGGACGCAGTGATCAACTGATGTGGAGTAAGCCCAACGCAAACACTCAGCGGGCCTGCTGGTGAAAGTGTGGGAATGACACAGTTTTTATTCAAAATCACGGAAATTTTTGATGCCAGTATTCCAAGGTTGTTATCATCAATACTGGCAAAATTTAAATCAGGCCTTCCGTCATTATCAATATCGTTTATTTTAACATACCTGCTGATGTAGGTTGTACTTACAGTTTGTTTTTGAAAAGAAAAACTTCCTGCTGTACTCTTATTATTTAAAATGGTAATTGCCTTATCACCGATACATGCGGCCGCAATATCAGGTTTGCCATCGCCATCCATGTCTCCAAAATCAATACCCCAAGGCTTTTGATCGACCGCTACAAAAACAGGAGAGGCAAATTGAATTTTAGTCGAGGTACACTGGTTTCTAAAAATCATAACACCGGAAGTCAATAAAGCTGTAGAAGCTAATTCCGGTTTGCCATCGCCATCCAAATCTCCGATATGAAGAGCTGCAGTGGTGATAGAAGTAGTTATTACATAAGGGGAACTAAAATTTAATGTTCCTGGGATACTTTGATTTTTAAGAATAAAAAGTTTCCCGGTGGGACTAAGGAATTCACTCACCACAATTTCAGGAAGGCCATCTCCGTCTAAATCCCCTACTGCCAAGCCATCGGTAACTGAGGCTCCTCCGAGCAAAAATCCCGACGCTGTGCCAAACTGAATCGTTGCGAGTGTACTTGTGTTGGGCGAAACAAAAACGCGACTAGCCGCTTGGTCTGAAGCAATTAAATCAGGTTTCCCATTAAAGTCTACATCTCGGATAACAATTGAACTTACCTTACTTCCAGGAATTGTAATACTAGTTGGTGCGCCAAACGATAAACTTCCGGGAGTGCTATTGTTCTTAAATATAAAGACTCTCGATCCGTTGAGCTCAGTTACTAGAATTTCAGGTTTCCCATCACCATTAAGATCTGCTGAAGTTACGTGTAACGTATTGACATTAGGGGTGAGCAAAGATTTTGTGAACGAAATAGTTCCTGGTGATCCGGTATTTAAGAAAACTGAAATGTTGGTTGAGCCATTATTGGCAGTTGCAACATCTTGTTTCCCATCTCCGTCAAAATCAGCTGTGGTTAAATCATACAACGCACTCTCTGAATTGAAATCGGATTGCGTTGAGAGTTGACTTACATTGAATGGATTGATTCCGCCATAACTTTGAAAGAAGGGATCTTTTGAATACCCCATCAAACCCAAAGATGTATTGATGACCTGTATCTCATCGTGCCCTGTTCCAAAAGGAACGTTGACCTCAATTAGCTGATCAGAAATTGTTTGGGGAACTGACGAGACTCCGCCAAACGTGACTTTTATGTTACTACTGAGCGTACCAAAATTAATACCTTGAATGGTCACAGTTTCCTGGGCTTTACCGGACGGCTTGCTCACTGACTTGATAAATGGTACTTGAGCCAATAGAGGAAACTGGCAAAGAGTGAGTAAGGAAATGAATAGATATAAAACCTGCTTGCTACGCTTCATAGGGTATCCCTTTATAATCATTCCTGCACCGTGAGTAACCAAACATCTTTAAATATCCGGTTCTTCTGCAGTTTATTTCGTTGAACCTGCGCTTTTGGGATTTCAGCTTCCTCGGCAATAAACACATACCATAAGTTTCTAACTGACAGATGACCAAAATCTGCATCCTTGTAGCCAAGTGATTTTAGCGTTTTTACATAATGTTCCGCATTAGCTCGGCTTTGGAAAGCGCCCGCAATTACATATGTTCCAACTTCCAATTCCTCGTGGTGGGTTCCCCGCTTAACAAAATCATGCCTTTCGTTTACAGGCTCTGAGTGAGTATCATCATGCTTACCTTCAGCATGCTCTTCAATGTGTTTCTCCAATTCTTTTCTCTCTTCTGCATGAGCCTTTTTAGTGGCAGCAGAATCAGAAGGGTTGTCGATCTTCGACATTGGATCTGTTCTTTTAAAGCGAGGCTGATGTGAAACATCAACAACAACTGGCGTTGTAACTGCTGGTTCAGTTTTCTTTTCCTCCACTTTCTTAACTGGGTCTGGTTTTTTAACTGGATCTGGCTTTTTAGCTACAACCTTAGGAGGTGGTGTTGTGGTCTTCTTCGCAGCTGGTGGAGGCGGAGCCTTTTCTCTGAATTTCTTTATTTTTCCAAGATGAATACTGAGTAGGAATTCATGAGTCTTGAGTGGTAAATCTCCACCTAAACCAGGCTCATAAAAGTAGCTGAAAGAGACGCTTTCAGTATTGAAACCAATGCCCGGTATTACACCTGCATACTGCCGATATGTTGCTGATAGCCAAATGTTTGAATTAAAATTCAATTTACCTGTTCCTTCAAACATGCCACCGTAAGAAGAGTATCGGTAAATTGTAAAAAGCTCAAGAGGAACATTCGTGTTTTTCTTGCGATATCTTCCTTTACCTTTCTTAGATGATTGTTGCGGCTCCCATTTGCTGAACGAGGCCGTAAATATCATGTTATCGAAATAAGAAAAGGAATAGTTGGCATCCAGAGAAGTAAGATTGTTGAAGAGTTTGGGAAGTGTGAATCCGAGGTTTAGCCCGTTAGTATTCTTAAAGAGCATTCCAAAAGATGCATTTGGGCTAATGCTATTGGTAGCAAGATTGGATAATGCTGGGTCTGAAACGGCAATCTCACCGAGGTTATCTGTATTGGATAACACTCCGCCAGATAAACCAAAGAAAAGCCTGCTAACCTTACTTAAAGGTATCCCATATGCATAAGAAATTGAGGCGTCTGTAGAATTAAGAAATCCTCTGGAAAATGTACTCACTTTAAAACCGAGGCCAACTCTCCTTTTATCGAGTAGGGAGTTTACTGTAAGGCTCGAAATGGACGGAGCTCCAGGTATTCCGAACCATTGTCTTCTATAGCTGGCATTAATTTGCAGCTGATCCGTGGCCGCCGCAGCCGGATTATAGATAAAGGGATTAAGGAAGTATCCATCATAAGTCGGATAATTCTGGGCACATGTCTCGTAACTACATAGAGTTACCAAAAACAGCAAAAACAACCAGCAGAATCTCACAATTTAGGGTTCAGTGTAGATCAGATTAAAGCGCAACTTACGTAATTTTTCAAAGTGTATACCTAACACTATCTGCAAAGTAATCCAAATTACGAAGATTTTAGGGTTAATCAACCATCTTATCGCTAATCGGTTGGTACAACCGGTGGAGCTTTTGTTATAATCCTATTTTTAGGCTATCATTGCTCCATTCATTTACTGTAGAATGTGGCGAATATCTGTTTCTCTTCTTGCTCTTCAATGTATTTTCACTCTCCATTCCAAAGCCCAGTTATTAGTTGGTCCAGTAGCGGGTGTAGGAGTTTCGAAAGTCTTCTTTTTTGATAACACTGTTTACGATCATTATAAAACCTCACCTTCAATAAATCTTGATGGCGGAATTATGGCTTCTATGGTCGTTCATAAAAACTATGTTTTGAACGCGCAGCTTCTGTATTCTTATCGAACCAAGCATGTTCATGGAGTCTCAGAACCGCACGCGGATCCACTTTATGATTTCTCCTCAAGAATGAATTACATAGAACTTCCTATTTTCTATGTGCTCGAATTCAAAAGTCAAAGTGGTAATGCCTCGGGACATGGAGGCCGTGTAAAAACTTACAATTGGTTTGTTGGAGGAGGGCCGACAATTAGTTACTGGCTGAGTAGCAAGAGCAGACTAAGCAGTAGCAATTTGCAACAAAGCTATATTGATCATGTTGACTACACAACTGTCTTTGGAAGCGACCCTCAAGCAGACACTCCTCGACCCATGGATTTCAATCAAGAATATATACCTGATGCCAATCGTTGGCAGTTCGGCATCAATATTACCGGAGGGTTAGCGTTTGAACCTGTTGGGCTCCATAAAATCGTAACTTTCGCACAGTTTAATATTGCACAAACATTTTTTGCAAAAAGTGATGTTACTCTTCCAACCTTGGACGTGGATGTTCTGCGTTCGAAGAATCATATTTTTAAGATTTCAATGGCCTATCTTTTTGATACAAAAATATCAACTTCAAAGAAGGGTAAGAGTACCAAGGGCAAAGAGGGACAGAAAAGAAGGCGATAACAATCAAGCTGATTTACAAGCTTTTTCAATGACTAAAATTTTGGCACATCTTGTGTTAATCAATATTCCATTTTGTAGTGTTGTGATTTAATTCAAAGAAAACTTGAAAAAAGTTCTTCAATGGCTTCTGGGCATGACTGTTGCCTTGATTGTCATAGCAATTGGGTTGATCGGCCCTGTCGATAACTCTCCGTTAGATTCTAAAGAGTTTTATAATATTACTATGCATCGGCTGGATACTTTCAGCCCGATAATTCATCCTCCTAAAAATAGATTAAGAGCAAGCTGGGCAAAAGTAAATATCACCCCAAGGTCTCCGATGCCTATGGCCGGTTATGCACCGCGTAATCATTTTGATTCAGTACATGATTCAGTTTATGTGCGAATACTGGCCATAGACAATGGAGGCGTTCAATGTTTTATCATCAGTGCCGACCTGCTTATATTTCCACCGGCACTGAAAAACAAAATCATTCAGAAAGACAAAGAGCGTTTTCTTTATTTTACTGCCACGCATGCTCACAGTAGTCTTGGTGCCTGGGATAATAGTATCATTGGCAATCTCATCTTAGGAAGTTATAACGAAGCCTGGCTCGATAGTCTTGCCAATAAAATTCATTTTGCTATGGTTGATGCTGTGGCAAATTTAAAACCATCTTCAATCAATTATTTTGAAGTTGATGCAAATGAATATGTAGAAAACCGTTTGGATCCTGAGCATGGCAAAGTGGACGGGATGATACGAGGATTAAAAATTATCCAGGAGGATGGCCATCAAGGATTGATGGTAAGTTACAGTGCTCATCCTACTAACATCAGTCATTTAAGTCTTGCCCTTTCTGGTGACTATCCATCATCTCTTGTAAAGCTTGCTGAAACTACTGACTTCGATTTTGCCATGTTTGCCTCAGGCGCCATAGGTAGCCATCGAATAAAGTGGATTCCTGAAACTGAATTTACCGCTTGTGATACCATAGCAGCAAGGCTTTATAAAAAAGTTAGTGCAGCTAAAATGATTCAAATAAAAGACTCTACAATTTCAACATCTGTCATTCCAATAGATTATGGTCCATCACAACTTCATATCCTTCAAAAATATAAAGTAAGAGACTGGGCATTTAAGCTACTCTTCAGGAAATTAGGTGGAGACATTCGTTATTTAAAAATCGGAAACATCATTTTATTAGGAACACCGTGCGATTTCTCAGGGGAAATTCTTGTACGCGATGGACTAGATAAAATTGCTGAAAGTCAAAATGAAAAGTTATTCATCACGAGCTTCAATGGTGATTACGTTGGATATATAACTTACGATAATTACTACGGTCATTTGGAACAAGAAGAGGTAATGGCCATGAATTGGGTAGGTCCTCACTATGGAAGCTATTAT
>DASYTA010000065.1:0-7433 GCA_036002745.1 Cyclobacteriaceae bacterium
GTCTGATCAAAATTCACGAAAGTGATACATCCAAAAATTTGAACATTAATATTTTCATAAAAAATATAAATCATAAACTCTCTTCAGGAAGCGGCGGAAAAAGTTCAGCCAAGCTTAACATCAGTGAAATTGCTTTAAACAATTCCAAATTCAATTACGACGACAATGAAAATGATTCCATCAAAAATGGATTTGATTACTATCATTTTAATCTGGATGTAGACGATGGCGAGATCAACTCCTTTCAAGTCATTGGCGATACCATTCAGTTTGATGTAAAGAGTTTGGATGTGCTCGATCATCAAACTAAAATGAAAATATCAGATCTGTCCACTTACTTCCGGATTTCACAAGCCTCGATGGAGTTTCTCAATCTCGATTTGAAAGCGGGCAAGAGCATAGTTTCAGACACCATCATTTTCACTTACCGAAGTCAGGACGATCTTAGTGATGATTTCAATCGGCTAGTCAACATTCGGGCTAAATTAAAAAACACCATTCTTGATCCACATGACTTAGCACTGTTTACGTATGGACTACCTCCACTACCCCACCCGGTAAAATTAAATGGAGTGTTCAATGGAAAAGTCTCGAGGTTCACGTTTAGTAAAATGAGTGTGGCATGGGGGAATTCCAGAATCGAAGGTCGGTTAAGCATGGATGGAATGCCCAACATTAACGAAACCTTCACCGATCTAAAGATAAAGGAGGGCGTTATCGATCAAAATGACATCCAATTTGTTCTTGCGCAGAACACGGCAAAAGCGCTCCATCCACTCGGGAAAATTCATGTTCGTGGTGAGTATACTGGTTTCCCCAATGATTTTGTTGCTCGAGGAAACTTGCTTACACAATTGGGGAAAATAAATTCAGATGTCAACCTTAAGATCAATGAAGCAGACGTAAGCCAATCCACATTTAGTGGGCACATGAACCTTGATGATTTTAAATTAGGAAGTTATCTTAATGATACGATCAACTATCAACGAGTAACACTTGATGGTAAAGTTAAGGGAAGAGGCCTCACTCGTGAAAATACCGATTTTATTCTGACAGGTACAGTCAGGTCTTTCGGGTTTCGCCATTACAATTATTCCAACATCAATACCAATGCTCGTTTTGCGCGGCAGCTTTTTAACGGAGATCTTTCCATCAATGACCCTAACTTAATATTCAATGCTAAAGCTTTCATCGACTTTAGAAGAGGAAAGGAGTTGATCCAAGTAAAAGCAAATCTTGATACGGCTTTTTTCGACAAGCTTGGCTTTACAAAAAGACCTTTGTTCGTTCGATCTTACTTTGATGTGAATACATCTGGTTTAAAACTCGATAGTTTGTTTGGGTCCATCGTGTTGCGTAATTCAGTAGTCAACTTCAATAACGAAACCTTAGCACTCGATTCGGTTCACTTAATTTCAACTAAAGAAGGAACCGATCGCCAGCTTCAATTGCGAAGTTCTATTGCTGACTTTGTAATGAAAGGTGATTATCGTTATTCTACATTGTTTAATGACGCGCAAAAATTTGGTCGCGAGCTCTACTTAAAAATTAACAACAATCGCGAAGCGTTAGATGAGCATTATCAGAAGAAAAAAACAAATACTCAATCTTATCAAGTCTCGTTTGATTTGAAAATACGCGATATGCGACCGCTTGCCGGGTTGGGAAAGGTCGATTTATATGCCTCGTCTGGCTCAAGCCTTAAAGGAAATTTTTTACACAGCGAAGTATCGTCGCTCCATTTCAACAGCAAAATGGACACTGTTATTTTTAAAGGGAAATCATTTTTAAACAATGAAGTTGAATTCAGGGGCACCAAGTCGCAAGACAGTTTGGAGTTGAATGCCTCGTTGATGGTTCGTTCGGCTAACCAATATTTTTCAAATTCTTTTAAAACAAAAAATGTTTTAGCTCAAGCGCAATGGGAAAAAGATCACGTACGGTTCGATATTGATGCCGACCAGGAAGGCAACACCAATATAATCCGTTTAAAATCCGAGTTGGATTTTCTTCGCGATAGCATTCGAGTAAAAATTCTTCCCACTCAACTTCGCATTTTCGATGAAGATTGGAGTTTTAGTCAGGAGAACTACGCAATAGTGAAAGGCCTTGAATGGAACATCCATCGTCTTCAAGTAAACAAAGGCGCTGAATCAGCTATGATCGATGGATTTATTTCGGAAAATCCGAATCGTTCATTGATCCTCAGCATTGATAGCCTCAATCTTGATATTTTGAATTCACTGTTACAAGAAAAAATTTCAGGAGAAGTAAATGGAACGGTTGAGGCGAAAGACTTATACCACAATCCGTTCGTACAAAATAAACTTAATATCCATAATCTTACGGTAGACGAATTTTTGGTAGGTAATGTTAGCGGACTTAATCTATGGAATAGAGAAAAGAAACGCTTTGATTTGAATTTTTCATTGGAGAGAAATGGCAAAAAGACCGTAGAGATGGAAGGATTTTACGATCCTGCACAGGCAAGCCCGCTGAATGTAAATGCGAAACTGGAGAACACCAACATCAAAATTATTGAGCCCTTCATGCGGGGAATTTTTTCAAATATGGATGGTGCTCTCACCGGCGACTACACCATAACAGGAACATTTCTGGAGCCTATCATTCGAGGCGATGGAAAAATTCAATCGGCGCAACTGATGATCGATTATCTAAAAACGACATACTACATTACGGGCTCTCTCGGTTTTTCTCCAACTCAAATTACATTCAAAGACTTCAGTCTTACCGATGGCTTAAAAAACCAGGCCATGCTCGATGGTTTTTTGGCACATCGTAATTATCGCGAATTTCGAATAAACCTGGATGCATACTTCAGAAACTTTCAACTACTAAACACAAATCCTAAAGACAACAGTTTGTTCTACGGTCAAGCATTTGGAACAGGAAATCTTAACATTCTTGGTCCTATTAGCAATTTAAAAATATCTGCCACGGCACGTACTGAAAAAGGAACGAGAATATTTATTCCTCTCAATGGATCGATGGACAATACAACGAAGAAAGATTTCATCACATTCGTAAATTTTGCCGACACTCTTAAATTGAAGACAGAAGAAAAAAAGAAAGCAAAAAATAAAGAAGAGCCAACAGGGATAAGCATGGATATGAATCTCGATATCACCCCTGATGCTTATGCAGAAATGATTTTTGATATCAAATCAGGAGACATCATTCGTGGTTATGGCAAGGGGGACCTCAAACTACAAATCGACACGAAAGGAGACTTCACCATGTTTGGTGCCTACGAGTTTGAGCGTGGCAATTACAACTTCACTCTTTATGACATTATCAATAAAGAGTTTACCATCAACAAAGGAAGTAGTATCACTTGGTTTGGTGATCCCTATGAAGCGACATTGGCTATCAATGCGAGTTATAAGCAATTGGTTTCATTTGCGCCCACGATCAGCAGCACAGATCCAGGAGTGCTGAATTCTCCTCAAATGCGAAGGAAGTATCCCGCTGAAGTACTTTTGAAATTGGATGGAGCGATGATGTCTCCGCAAATCAATTTCGATATTATCGCAAAAGATCTTCCTAACAATGTGCCGATTGAAAATAAGAGTACATCGGTCGCTTTAAATCAGGAGTTCAAACAATTTAGGGCGAAACTGGATGAGCAAGAATTGAAGCGGCAAGTATTTAGTTTGATTATGCTCAGACGCTTCTCTTCTCCCGATGCCTTTGCTACAGGTGGTGGCAGTACTTTATACAGCAGCGTGAGCGAACTTCTCTCCAACCAATTAAGCTACTGGCTCACCCAAGTTGATCAAAATCTGGAAGTCAATTTTGATTTGGGGAATTTTGATCAAGAAGCATTCAATACTTTCCAACTTCGTCTTTCCTATTCATTTCTCAATGGCCGTTTGCGCGTAACGCGCGATGGCGTATTCAACAATCAAACTAACAAATCAGAAATGGCAAATATGTTAGGTGATTGGACGGTGGATTACTTGCTTACTCCGGATGGAAAATTTAAAGTGAAAATGTACAACCGCACTAACATCAACCAACTTTCACAACTTACTCAACAAACGGCAATCACCACGGGCGTCAGCCTTATGAACACACAAAGTTTTAATAGTTGGAAAGAATTACTTACCGCCGCACGCAACCGCAGAAAGAAAGAATTGGAACAGAAACCAAAGGTGGCAGAAGATGGCACACCTTAGAGTTAAGAAATAAGAATCAAGACGTAAGATTCAAAATGACTCTAAAAGTCCTGCGTCTAACGTCTTAAGTCTTAGGTCAATTTATTATCTTGCATTAAACCCCACTCTTATGGATTTAGGTGCCGTGATGAAAAAATATGCCGAGCAAATTGGCGGGCAATTCACTGAATATGATCAAGCACAATCCATCATCATCATGCCTGTCTCAGGCGGGCGGTACCAAACGGTGCTCGGAACAGTTATTCAGAATGATCTTTATAACCGAAAATTAATATCACTCCATTCAAAAATTTGTTCGCCCAACTCAGATATTGACTATCGAATGCTGTTAGAGCAGACTTCATTTTTCAATTACTGCCGGTTTGTGGTAAAAGAAAATTATCTGCAGGTGGAAGCCATTGCACCCCTGGTGGGCATCACGGAAGAAACGATCAAAGAAATGGTGCAGGAAGTTGCAAACCTGGCCGACCAATTTGAGTTGAAATTGACAGGAGGGGATATCCATTAAAATTTCAAAACCACTTCTTGTATTTGAAATATCGGAACATCCCGATCATTAGTAAAAACATTATAATCCATACATAAAGATAGCCATACTTCCAGTGAAGTTCAGGCATGAAGTCAAAGTTCATTCCGTACACACCCACGATAAAAGTCAATGGAATAAAAATGGTGGAGATAATCGTCAACACTTTCATCACCTCATTCATGCGAGTGTTAAGTGTGTTGATGTAGATATCCATCAAGCCAGAAGTGAGGTCTCTGTACGTGTCCAACGAGTCGATCAAGTGCGCTACATGGCTATAAACATCAGAAAAGAATCTTGTACTTGAGGGATTGATAAACCCGCTATCATCTTTTACAAGTTTGTTCATTGCATCTCGTAAAGGATACAAAGCCTTTCGCAAATAGATTAATTCTTTTTTCAATCGTTGGATTTCGCGAAACTCATGCCTGGCAGAATCTTGGTAAATGTCATCTTCAATTTTCTCGATCTGCTGGCCGATGGAATCCAAGACCACATAATAATTATCAACGATGATATCGACTAATCGGTAAAGCAGATAATCCGCTTTTTGTTTTCTGATTCGCCCCTGGTCCAAACGAATTCTATCGCGCAAAGGACCAAACAAGTCTCCTTCCTTTTCCTGAAAAGAAATCAGAAAATTTTTTCCTAACACGAAACTTATTTGCTCATAGTCGATGATATTTTTTTCGATGCGGTAAAGCATCTTGAGCGAAAAGAAAAGGTAGTCGTCATACTCTTCCACCTTCGGCTGTTGATCGGTGGAGATATCTTCTACCAATAAACTATGTAAGGAGAAGTGTTCTGCAATTTTGCTGATAATGGTAGTATCCGAAAGGCCATCGAGATTGATCCAATTGATCAGGTTCGGCTTCTGTTTGGCCAGCAATTCTTCAACACTAAGATTTTCATACACATTAAATTCCTTTTCATCGTATTGAATAAGCTCAAGAATGATTTTTGATCCTGTAGTGGTTTCTTTGACTTCTTTCTTCATCACAATGATTTGGTAACTACTTGATATTGGAAATTGGCAAGCTCAATGCCTTCTTTGTCGAACCTTTCTTTAATGGATTTATTGAGATCGCATTTTAAATCAAAAGCGTCCGTTGGGTTGAGTGCCCACACGTAGGCTCGCAACATGATGCCTCCGTTTAAAAAAGTGAGTACGCGCACCATCACAGGTTGTTCATTGCGAGCAATGTCCACTTCGTTCCGATTATCAATATAATAGTGATGCTTCATCGCTTCATCTTGAATAATGGCGATGGCTTTATCCAGGTTGGTATTCAATGTCACTGCGAGTTCAATAAACACGCAAATCTTTTCATCTACACTGGTAGAATTAATGATCGTTTCATTACTGATCACGCTATTCGGCATGATCACTCGCTTGTTCTCGAAATCTTTGATGATCGTGTGTCGTAACGTAATATCTTCTACATCGCCGGTATACAGTTGACCGATCTTCACACGGTCGCCCACGCTGAAGGGTTTGAAGATTACTAAAAAAAATCCGCTAATAATATTCGAAAACGCTGACTGCGATGCAAAACCTACGATCGCTGCCAACACCCCTGCACCGGTAAGCAATCCCGTACCTAACGTACGAAGTGAAGGAATGGAGCGGAAGATGATGATTATCGCAACAAAGAATAATATAAAGTCAACGGCATTTTTAAAAAAATTATAGCGGGTAGGATCAACTTTCAGCTTGCGGGCGGCCCCTCGAATGAATCGTCCGATTAAAAAGCGGAACACCATGGAAATGATGAACGTGACAATAATAACTATAGCAACAAAAAAGAATTGCTCCCAGTTTTTATCCATCGAGATCATAACCCCGAAAATAGTCAATAGTCCACAGTCGACTGTCAGCGGTCAAAAGTTTTTTTCAATCGGAAATAATTTACTGTGGATAGTGGACGGTAGACTGTGGACTTATGATTATTATTGCAAGAATGTCTCTACGACTTGACGATATCAAGCGGCCAGTGGCTCGTGAAATGGATGAGTTCGAGCCCAAGTTTCGTGCTTCCATGAAAACACGCATCCTGCTGCTGGATAAAATCATGAACTATATCGTGAAACGAAAGGGAAAGCAGATGCGCCCACTTTTCGTTTTCCTAAGCGCCGGCACGTGCGGTCAGATTAAAGAATCAACCTTCCGTGGAGCGGCCCTTATTGAACTGGTTCATACCGCCAGTCTTGTTCATGACGATGTAGTGGACAACTCGAATTATCGCAGAGGTTTTTTCTCCGTCAATGCACTTTGGAAAAATAAGATTGCTGTTTTGGTAGGCGACTTCCTTCTTACCCGCGGACTGTTTCTTGCCCTCGAACATAAAGACTACGACTTACTCGGAATTTGTACTGATGCTGTGAAAGAAATGAGCGAGGGCGAATTGATGCAAATGGAGAAAGCCCGGCACCTCGATATATCAGAAGAAATTTATTACGAAATCATCCGGCAGAAAACAGCTTCTCTCATCGCATCTTGTTGCTCTATTGGCGCGAGTTCATCTGGTGCAAATGAAAGTCAGATCGAATCGATGCGAAAGTTCGGAGAATGCGTGGGCATGGCTTTTCAAATCAAAGACGATTTATTCGACTATGGAGAAGATGAGATCGGCAAACCCTTGGGTATTGATATCAAAGAAAAGAAAATGACGCTGCCATTGATTTACTCTTTATCGAAAGCCTCCTGG
>DASYTA010000066.1:0-7319 GCA_036002745.1 Cyclobacteriaceae bacterium
CTTAAAGCAATGTTGAAAATTGCTAACGGCAACATCATCTTCCAGCCCAGGTTCATCAACTGATCATAGCGAAACCGCGGGATCGTCCAGCGAATCCACATGAAGAAGAAGATGAAGAACACAATTTTAGCAAAGAGTACAATTGCGCCGATGATCGTGATCCAATTATGGCTCAATCCCAAATTATTCATGAACGGGAAATTAAATCCACCAAAATAAAGTGTTGAAATCACTGCCGATGAAATAAACATGTTGATGTACTCAGCAAATAAGTAGAGACCCAACTTCATACTACTATACTCCGTGTGGTATCCTCCTACTAATTCCGTTTCACATTCAGGTAAATCAAATGGCGTGCGATTACATTCCGCGAAAGCGCAAACTAAGAAAATCAAAAAGCCAAGTGGCTGATAGACCACGTTCCACATATTCCAATGACTTCCAACTCCACCAGCTTGTTGTAAACTGATTTCGCGAAGGCTCAGTGTACCAGTCATCATGATCAATGCGATGATCGCAAGGCCCATGGCAATTTCGTAACTAATCATCTGTGCTGATGCACGAATAGCTCCTAGCAAAGAAAATTTATTATTGGATGACCAACCACCAATCATGATTCCATAAACACCAATCGATACAACTCCAAAAATGTAAAGTATGCCAATGTTCAAATCTGTGATTTGCAGTGTGTATGTGTTCTCTCCAGAAACAATAGTGTCACCCCAAGGAATCACTACTCCAGCCATTAACGCAGTCATCATGGCGATGCATGGACCTAGGATAAACAAAGTCTTGTTCGAGACGTTGGGAATAATTTCTTCTTTAAAGAAGAATTTTGCACCATCAGCCAAAGGTTGAAGTAATCCAAATGGACCCGCTCTGTCTGGTCCAATGCGATCCTGTAAAAACGCAGCAACCTTTCGTTCGGCATAAGTTGAGTAAGCTGCAACTGCCAGTGTGATGACGAAAATCACCAGCACCAAAATCCCTTTATATGTTAATAGTGCGATCATGAATTCAATGTTGCATTAGCCTCAGGCAATTGTCTTCCTTTTTGAAACTCTAATTGCCGTTCTACTTCTACCTTCAATTTTTGGAGGTCAATTTTCTCGTAATGATTTTGAGAAATCACAGAATGCTTATCGATGTGACGAGGTCCTTCCACTGTCCAATCACTTACATTCTTGTGATCGTATCGGCATTCGTTACAAATATATTCTTTTACTTCTCCGTACTGATCTTTTCTTGCTGATACGCGTAACACATCATTGCCTTTCATCCACAACACTACTTTGCCGGAACATTTTGTACAGTTACGATGCGCATCCATCGGTTTAGTAAACCACACTCTGCTTTTGAAACGGAATGTTTTGTCTGTCAATGCTCCTACTGGGCAAACATCAATCATGTTGCCAGAGAAATCATTATCAACTGCTTTCTGAATATGCGTACTGATTTCAGATTTATCGCCGCGACCTAGAACTCCGTGCACACGACCTGGAGTTAACTGATCAGCAACAAACGTGCAACGATAGCACAAGATGCAACGCGTCATGTGCAATTGTATCTTATCACCGATATCTATTTTTTCAAAAGTTCTGCGTTCATCCTCATAACGAGTTGTTGAAGCTCCGTGTTCGTAAGCTAAGTTTTGCAAATCACATTCTCCTGCCTGATCACAAATAGGGCAGTCAAGAGGGTGATTGAGTAATAAAAATTCCACAACACCTTTCCGAGCTTCCAATACTTCAGGTGAAGTCAAATTCTGAACCACCATTCCGTCAGCAACTGGCGTGCGACAAGACGCAACCAACTTCGGCATTGGCCTTGGATCTTTAGCCGAACCCGCTGATACTTTTACTAAACAAACACGACACTTTCCTCCAGTATCTTTCAATGTAGAGTAGTAACACATTGCAGGCGGCACCAATGCACCACCAATCTGACGCGCTGCGTTTAAGATCGTTGTGCCATCCGGCACTTCTACTTCAACTCCATCTATAGTTAGTTTTGCCATTCTGTTGTTAATCTATGCAACAAGTTCAGCATGCGAATGAGCCATCGCCGCTGCTTCAAATTCTTTTCTAAAATGTCTTACAGCACTCGCCACAGGCCATGCCGCCGCGTCGCCTAATGGACAAATCGTATTGCCTTCAATCTTCTTAGCAACGTCCACTAAAATATCGATGTCTTCTTTCTTGCCATGTCCATGGTGCAAGCGATGTAAAATCTTTTCCATCCACCCTGTTCCTTCACGACATGGACTACACTGACCGCATGATTCATGATGATAGAAGCGAGCAAACGTGTAAAGATTTTTTACGATGTCCGTCATTTCATCCATTACAATAAATCCACCAGAGCCCAACATCGTTCCTGTTTGGAAACCGCCATCGGCTAATGACTCATAGGTCATCAAGCGAGGTTCACCTTTGGCTGTGGTTAAAATCAAATCTGCGGGCAGAATTGGAACTGATGAACCTCCAGCTACTACTGCCTTCAATCTTCTGTTCTTCCAAATTCCTCCGCAATATTCCTCTGAATAAATAAATTCATCTACAGGAACACCCAACTCAATTTCATAAACACCAGGCTTGTTGATATGACCACTTGCTGAAATCAATTTGGTACCTGTGCTTTTTCCAATTCCAATCTTCGCATATTCATCACCTCCCATATTTATAACTGGAACAACAGCAGCGATCGTCTCAACATTATTCACAACAGTTGGCGATGCGTACAAACCAGCTACTGCAGGGAACGGAGGCTTTAATCTTGGATTGCCTCTCTTACCTTCTAATGATTCTAGCAACGCCGTCTCTTCACCACAGATGTAAGCACCTGCGCCTGGATGAACGTAAATGTCAAGCGAGTAATCTGTGCCTAAAATATTTTTTCCTAGAAAGCCTTTAGCATAAGCTTCCTGAATTGCCTTCTCTAAAATTCCAACGATGTACATGTACTCACCGCGGATGTAGATATAAGAAGTCTTTGCACCGAGCGCGAAGCTAGCAACTATCATTCCCTCAATTAAAACATGAGGAATCTTCTCCATTAAATATCTATCCTTAAAAGTTCCGGGTTCGCTCTCATCAGCATTGACAACTAAGTAGCGTGGCTTATCTGATTTCTTATCGATGAAACTCCATTTCATCCCAGCAGGAAATCCTGCACCACCTCTCCCGCGCAATCCTGACTTTTTTACTTCTTCCGTCACCGCATCGGGTGCCATTGTCTTCAACGCCTTCTCGACAGAAGCATAGCCACCCTTCTTCCGGTAGACATCAAAAGTTTGAATGCCCGGTTCGTTGATATGTTCTAAAAGTAATTTCCTTCCCATCGTCAACTATTAACTAATGACTTCAAATAAGAACTTCTTTCTCCTTTTGATTTCAATTTCTCAATCAACTCATCCACTTTCTCTACAGTAAGGTTCTCGTGAAAATCTGATCCGCACTGTAACATCGGTGCAGTTCCACATGAGCCAAGACATTCTACCGTCTTCAATGTAAACATTCCATCAGAAGTGGTCTCTCCTACTTCGATGTTCCATTTCTTTTTCAAGTGATCCACAATCTCATCCGAACCCCGCAACCAACATGAACTTGTTTGGCAAACTTCAATCAAACATTTGCCAACAGGCTTTGTGTTGAACATGGAATAGAAAGTTGCCACTTCATACACTTCAATCGGCTTAATGCTCAACAATGAGGCAACATAGTCCATCACTTCAGGGCTAAGCCAGCCATCAAATTCAGATTGCGCTAAATGCAACATCGGTATCAATGCCGACTTCTGTTTTCCTTGCGGATAACGTGCAATGAGTTTGTTTGCAGTTGCTAATGCTTCTGATGAAAATTTTATATCCACTTTACTTATGCGTCTAATTCTCCAGCAATTACATTCATACTACTCATCGTCAATATTGCATCCGACAACATAGAACCTTTAATCATCTCGGAATAAGCCTGATAATAAATAAAACACGGTCTGCGCAAATGCAGGCGGAATGGTTGACGGCCTCCGTCACTGATCAAATAAAATCCAAGCTCTCCATTACCACCTTCAACACAATGATAAACTTCTCCTTTTGGAACATCAGTCTCGCCCATCACAATTTTGAAGTGATAGATAAGCGCCTCCATATTATTATAAACTTCCTGTTTTGGCGGAAGATAAAATTCAGGCACTTTAGCGTGGAACGGACCTTCAGGTAATTTTTGCATCGCTTGTTTAATGATGCTCAAGCTCTGCCACATTTCTTCCTGCCGCACCATGAAGCGATCGTATACATCGCCATTAGTTCCTACCGGAATAATGAAATCAAAGTCTTCATACGAAGAGTAAGGATTCATCGCACGCACGTCATAGTCCACACCAGCTGCACGAAGGTTCACGCCGGAGAAACTATAATTCAAGGCGCGCTCAGCACTGATACCTCCACATCCGATAGTGCGATCCATGAAAATTCTATTTCTATTCAATAGATTTTCAAACTCTTTTAATACAACGGAGAATTCGTGCAAGAACCTATTGATCTTCTCCCAAGCCTTTGGTGAAAAGTCGCGTTCAAAGCCACCGATACGGCCCATGTTGGTAGTCAGGCGAGCGCCACAAATCTCTTCGTAAATTTCATACACCAACTCCCGCTGTTGAAACAAGTAAACAAACCCAGTGAGTGCGCCGGTATCAACACCAATTACAGCATTACAAACCAAGTGGTCAGTAATACGAGCTAGCTCCATAACGATGACGCGCAGATACTGAACACGTTTTGGAATTTCAACACCCAACAATTTTTCAACTGTCATGTGCCAACCGATGTTGTTGATTGGTGATGAACAATAATTCATCCTGTCAGTGATCGGTGTGATCTGATTGTATGGTCTGTGTTCAGCCAATTTCTCAAATGCACGATGAATGTATCCGATCGTAGGTGTTGAATCAACGATCACTTCGCCATCCATCTTCAATACATTCTGGAAAATGCCATGTGTGGCCGGGTGTGTCGGACCAAGGTTGAGATACGAATATTGTTTCTCGTCCTTAACAACTTTTGGAGCTATATCTGCACTTGCTTCCATTATCGCCCAAACATTAAATCGTTTTTATCTTCACGAGTTTGATCTTCCAATGGGTATTCTTTTCGCATCGGGAAAATCAACATGTCTTCTACATTCAAAATTCTTTTCAAATTCGGATGGCCTTCTGAGATCACTCCATAGAAATCATACGCTTCACGCTCCATCCAATTTGCTGCAGAAAATACAGTCGTCAACGTTGGCGTGGTTGGGTTATCTGCTGGCAAAAATATTTTCAGGCGAACTCGCTGATTCGTTGCGAGGTTATGAAGTTGATACACCATCGCGATCTGATTCTGATCTGGGTAGTGAACAGCAAACATCGTAGTGAGGTATTGAAACTTTGTCTCTGAATGATTATAAAGATGTCGGATGATGTCAACGATTTTTTCCTTCTTTACTATAAGAGTGAAAAAATCTTTAACCATTCCGGCTTCTATGATTTCGCCTTCAAATTTTTCGTTGATGACGGAGGTAATTTTTTCTTGCGTGGCCGCTTCCATCATTCGATGCCGTATTTGTTTAACATGGCCTTGTATTCAGCAGAGTCGCGCCTACGTAATGATTCGTTTTCAACGAGGTACTGAATTTTCATCACACCATCGATGATTTGTTCAGGTCTTGGAGGGCAACCAGGAACATAAACGTCTACTGGTATAATTCTATCGATTCCCTGAAGCACACTATAAGTATCAAAAATTCCTCCACTTGAAGCACACGCTCCTACCGATAAAACCCAACGTGGCTCGGCCATCTGTTCATACACCTGGCGAAGTACGGGTCCCATTTTTTTAGCAATTGTTCCCATTACCATCAACAAATCTGCCTGACGTGGCGAGAAACTCAAACGTTCAGAGCCAAAGCGGGCAAGATCATAATGAGCGCCCATCGTAGCCATAAATTCAATACCACAACAAGAGGTAGCAAATGGCAATGGCCAGATCGAGTTCTTTCTGGCAAGACCAACTACTTTATCCAAGCGCGTAGCAAAAAAACCCTGACCTTCAAGGCCATCTGGTTTTTCACTTACACTTATTTGACTTGATACAGCTTCCATAATTTTTTAGGATTAATCCTCCCACTTCAACGCACCCTTCTTCAGTAAATAAAAGAAACCCACTAAGAGAAATCCGATAAATAAAATCATTTCAACAAACCCAGTGATCCCTAAGGCTTTGAAATTCACCGCCCAAGGATACATGAAGATCACTTCCACATCAAACAACACAAACAAAATCGCCACTAAAAAGTATTTTATGTTGAACGGCAATCGTGCATTTCCTTTTTGTTCGATGCCGCACTCGAAAGCATCCAGTTTGATTTTTGTTTTTCTATTCGGGCCTAAAAGATGAGTGCCCAGAATGGTAGTGCCAACGAAACCAAGAGCTACTATAAACATTAGTCCGATTGGCAGGTATTGTACTAAAGTTGGATTCATAGTTATGGTTATAATCGTATCCGTTATAAGTTAATCTTGATCCCCTTAACTAACAACGAATACTAATAAACGTTTCAAAATGCAGCCAAATTTCATGTTTTTTCTCAATTAAATGAGGATTTCAGAAGATAAATTTTTCAGATAAAAACAATCGTTTGTAGAAATCAACTTTTACAAAACAAAAAGCCCTTGCGATGAGCAAAGGCTTCCTGTTATTAAAGCGATACTGGAATTACATTTTACCAGAAAGCTCTTTGCTCGCCTTGAAGCGCGCTACTTTCTTAGCTTTGATTTTGATGGTTGCTCCAGTTGCAGGGTTGCGACCGTTGCGTGCTGCTCTTTTTGAAACTGAGAATGTTCCAAAGCCAACTAAGATCAGCTTGTTACCTGATTTCAAAGTCTTGGTAACGCCTTCCATGAATGAATCCAATGCTGCTCCAGCTTGCACTTTAGTGATGCCAGCGTCTTCAGCAATTTTACTAACAAGTTCTGCTTTGTTCATAGTGTTTGATGAATTTGTGGTTTAATTAACTGGCTGCAAATATAGAGGCTTTTTCAACCCAGCAAATTTTTTTACAACAAACTTCTTCAATGTTTTCAGGGCTTCCCAGCGATTGTGAAAAAGTTATCAACGCGATTGAACTATGCTAACGTGTTTAAATACTGCAACTTGTAAGGCATGACCTACTAGTTACAATGAAGGATTAACAGTGTCAGATATTTGAATCCCCGGCTTAAAGTGTTGACATATCAATCACGAAGCGATAGCGCACATCGCCTTTCATCATTCGCTCGTAAGC
>DASYTA010000067.1:0-3538 GCA_036002745.1 Cyclobacteriaceae bacterium
ATTTTTTCAATCAATACCGCTCTCTTATCGTCCATTAATTCGAGCCCCGAACTAAGCAACCCAGCTTTTAATTCATCATGCTGCTCTGTTGTAAGTGTTTCCATGATCTCCACTTCTCCCAGATCAACAACAATGAAGTGAAGGCCAAGTTTTTTCAGTTCTTCTTTCACCGCCATTTTGCAGCGGTTGCTCACCATGTATTTAATATAGATTTTCAACTGGTTCCAGTTTTTACCGAGGGGTGATAAAGGTGATTCTATTCGGCCAATAAACTGTTACACTCTTGATGGCAAAATCTTACATAGATCACAGGTTTTTTAGGATAAAAAGTAAAGCCTCCTGCAAAGGCTCATTTAAATATTATGTAGAAATTAAATGTGTCTTGCATGAGCAATAACCGTTTTAGATTCTTTAACAGTTGGAAATCAGTGAATAATGTAACATCTAATTTGAGTTGTGTAAAGCGATCCGGAATCTAGTTATTAACCTTTGCGCAGTTGCAATTTGATTTACACTTATAACAGAACTAAAATGGAATATTTTATGAAAACGGAGATTAACAATGATAACCTTTACAAGGAAGGCTCAATCATTTGTGCAAAATTGGAACCCACAATAAAACTTCTCATTACTAAATACCGTCAACGTATTTACTATTGCACAGTAGTGGGCCATCCCGATCAAACCAACCTCGCATATTTTGAAAGCGAGCTTACCTTACCTCTATAGGTAAGCAACACTTACGATTTTTGAAATCGTCATCAAAAGCACTTGGCAATCATTGCCTTGCAAGAGAACGTGAAAGAACTATTTTAATTTATTCAAAGCGGGGTGCCCGCTTTTTTTATTTATAAATAAGTGAAGAATGTAAAGAGTTATTGAATATGTATAACGTTCTGATCTTTCTGGTTCGTCACCTTTGATCAACAAATTAAAACAAAAATAACATGGGCAATCTACTTTATCTCATCGCAGTGATTCTGATCCTTTTTTGGCTCATTGGATTTTTTACATACGGTGCAGGCGGAATAATACACGTTTTACTTGTCATTGCTATTATCGCTATTTTATTAAGGGTCATTTCTGGCAATCGAGTTATAAAGTGATGTTCGAATCATTCAGCGGATTAGAAAACCGCCTAGCTCATAACTCAATTCAAAAAAACTATGAAAAAATTATTATTTACAATCGTCTTACTCGCCGGAGTGATCAGCTCGTACGGACAAAACCCTTTGACAGTTGGTAGGGCACAACTTAATGCAGGCTTAGGATTTTCAGGTTATGGAATTCCTGTTTACATGGGATTAGATTTTGGTGCGGCTAGAGACTTCACTCTTGGTGGAGAGCTATCTTTTCGTTCTTACAACGATAACTATAAGGGTACCGGTTACAATCACAACATCATTGGAATTTCGGCAAACGGAAACTATCACTTCAACACCGTGTTGGATATGCCGAGTAATTGGGATTTTTATGCGGGCTTAAGTCTTGGGTTCTATGCGTGGACATCACCATCGGATTATCCTGGGAATCATTCTTCTGGCCTAGGGCTTGGTGCCCAAATAGGAGGTCGTTATTACTTTTCGCGAACGGTTGCGCTTAATCTTGAACTTGGAGGAGGCACGATAACCTCGGGTGGAAAAATCGGTTTGACTTTTAAGTTGTAGGTCAAATACTTTTGGTAATCAAATAAAAAACATGAAAAATAAATTTTTAACATTCGCTATAACGGGGATACTCGCAATGGTTGGGCTAGCCGCGACCGCACAAGAGAATAAAAAAGCGGCGGATGCAAGAAAGGATTTGAAAGAAGCCAAAATCGATTCAGCAGAAGATTTTCATAAATTCAAAAAGGAAGTGGAAAACAAGATCAAAGAAAATCGTGCGAAGATCGTTGAGTTGAAAGAGAAAAAATCCATCGAAAGAAAGGAGATTAAAGAGAAGTATGACAAAAAAGTTTTGGCCTTGGAACAAAAAAATAATGAACTAAAAAACAAAATCGATAAAGCTGATTACACAAAGACCAACATGTGGACGTCCTTTAAACGCGAGTTTAATCACGAAATGGATAAACTTGGTCTCGCTTTTAAAGACATGAATGCAGACAATTCAAAATAGGTATGAGGGGTAGGCTAGTGCGAAGAAGCGGGGCAACCCGCTTCTTTATTTACAAAGTGTGTGAATCATATAACGAATACGCTAGGTTATGCAACACAGTTGTGCTTAGTCTCCGCCATCTTTGATTAAGAATAAATCATTATGAGCAACATTTTAATAACGATAATCCTATTGCTATTCTGGTCAATTGGATATTTCATTTATGACTTCGGGGCACTAATTCATGTTTTCCTTGGTCTCGCGTTGATCACTGTCGGCTTGCGAATTATTCAAGGGCGAAAGATGAAAATTAAGCTGAGAGGAAAATACTATTAAACCTTTCTGGAGCACGATGAAGACCATATTGTTTATTTTTTTGCTCTCAACCTCAACATTTCTTTTCGGTCAAAAAAAAACTGCTAAACCAGATTCAATTCAACCAGGTAAAGGCCCTGCAGATGTACAACTGAAGGATATCAATGAAAAAAAAATCAGGCTTCATTCTGATGTAACCGGCAATGAGCCCAGGAAAAGTATCCTCATTGATAGTACGAAGCAAAACAGGTACGGCGATATTCTCCACGATGATAGCGTTCTAAACAAAAGATATCCTTTTTGGATACCTGCTGTAGAGGTTTTTGGTATTAATGCATTTGTCTGGTCGGCGAATAAATATTTTTTTCGTTCAGACTTCGCTCAAATCAGCATACGCACATGGAAAGATAATATTCAAAAAGGCTGGGAATGGGATAATGACACGTTCGGAGTAAATTTTGTTGGTCACCCTTATTCAGGCACCCTTTCATTTAATGCGGGCCGCTCTAATGGTTACACTTATTTTCAATCTTTTGGATTTTCTGCAGCAGGAAGTTTGATGTGGGAATACTTTGGAGAAAATACACGGCCTTCTTACAACGATATTATCTACACACCGGTGAACGGCGCACTATTAGGTGAGATGCTGTACCGATTAAGCTCCAATATTCTCGATGACAGAACACATGGATTAGAAAGAGTTTCAAGAGAGGTGGTAGCCGGGTTGGTTGATCCAATTCGTGGGTTAAACCGACTCATGCAGGGAAAATCTTTTAGAAGGACGACTAAAGAAGTGTATCAAAAAGAGCCACTCAATATTTCATTGTATGGTGGATTGCATTATGTCAATGATGGAAATACACCCAGCAAAATGCTAAACTTTCAATTCGACTACGGCAACCCATTTGAAAAGAGAAGACGAAAGCCGTTTGACTTTTTCAGGTTTCGCGCAGATTTAAATTTTGGTACGGGAAGAAAAACATTGGATAACGTAACCGGCTATGGAATTTTGTTTGGCAAGAATAGTCAAATGGGAAAGTTGGCGATTCTGGCTGGGGGTTTTCAATACTACGACTACTGGGATAATAAAACATTTGAGTTAGGAACGATCGGTTTTGGTGGAGGA
>DASYTA010000068.1:0-5038 GCA_036002745.1 Cyclobacteriaceae bacterium
CGACAGTAATAACAATCCGATTAGTGTTAGTGCATATAATAAAACAGTTACTCGAGGCATAAGAGTTAGCTCTTTTTTACGGTATTATCTGCCAATATCAAATTCGTTCTATTTTGTCGCTCATGGAGAAATCAGTTTTAATAGAGCAAATACTACCAACACTAATTTTAATGCTGGTGGTCCTCTCAATCAGGAGGTCACAGATGAAAATCCGTCCTATACATTAAGCGCTGCAATTAAGCCCGTCTTTATTTTCTTTCCTTCTCCTAAATGGGGAATTGAAGCAGGTGTGGGTTCGTTGGGATATAACTATCAAAGATTTTTACCCAATGTTGCTTCAAGCAGTTCTGCTTCTCTTAGCTTCGGTGGGTTTTCATTTGGCTTAGCTTATTACTTTGCTAAGAAATAACAAACTCTTTAAGCAAAATCCACGCTCCTACGACAAGCGTGAACCACCCAAACGCTTTGCGTAGATAAAATGCAGTGATTCTTCGCGAAAAAAAATTTCCTAGTAAAATCCCTGCAACTGCTAGCCCAGTAATCGTTAACAGAAATTTCCAGTCCATTGTGTGATTAAGCAAGTCGCCAGCAAATCCTGTAAGCGAATTAATGGAAATAATAAATAGTGAAGTGCCGACAGCTGTTTTAAATGGAAGGCCGGTAAGAAAAACTAGCGCGGGAATAATTAAAAATCCACCGCCTGCTCCCACAAGTCCTGTCAAGAAGCCAATCAAGATTCCTTGAACAACCAAAAGAAATCCACGAAATCTATCGCTATCAGAGTTCGCATCTTTTGATTTTCGAATTAGCCGAAAAGAAGCGAGCACCATCAATAACGCAAATAGTCCCAGAAGCAATTCTCGTTTTGTAAAAACAAAATTATCTGCTTCAAAAATTATAGAAGGAATTGCGGGCACGATCCAATGACGTGTTACAAAAATCGCAAGGATAGAAGGAATACCAAAAAGAAAACCAGTCTTGAGATTAACGAGGTTCTCCCGGTATTTTGGAATCGCTCCAGCCAAACTGGTAATGCCTACAATGAATAATGAATAGGCTTGAGCAAGAACAGGCTCGACATTAAACAAGTAAACTAAAATAGGAATCGATAAAATAGAACCTCCTCCTCCGAGCATGCCCAGCACCACTCCTACTAATATCGAAGCACAATATCCTAGTATCTCAAGCACGTAAATCGCAGTCGGTTAATTGGAAGGAATTGGCGGAGGTCCATCGGGAATGTATGCCTTATAAACCTGAGTGCCTTTGCGTTTATCAAACTCAGCGCGAATATCTTTTCGCAGTTGTTCATTTTCAAAAAGGTCAACCATCGTCATCGCTAAAGCTTTTGATGAAAATACCAACCCTTTGTGACCAATGCTCATGCCTCCGCATGCCACTACTGACCATCCATGCCACGCTGTATTTTTCGGAGCGGTTGTTGTAACTAAAGTGATCTCCGGAACATTCCAACTGATATCACCCACATCCGTTGAGCCGCCTTCAGGATGTTCTGCGGTTTCCTTTAATGGATGAATCGTTCCATCCAAACCAGTTTGCTCACCTCCTTGCACTTCCTGAATTTTTTTTGCGAAAGCAATTTCCTCTGGCGTGTAAATTATCGGTCCAAGTATTTCCAAATTTTTTTGTAATGATGCTGCTCCTGTTCTATTCACCAACAATTCATAATCACCTGTCTGCACGGTCACTTTCACTTCAACACCAGCGATCAACGCTGCGCCTTTGGCAATATCTTTTACGCGCGCGAAAACTTCATCGACAACACTTCGCTTACTGTCGCGTACCCACATCCATACTTTGGCATATTCAGGCACAACGTTAGGCACATCTCCACCTGCTTTGATAGCATAGTGCATGCGCACACTTGGCTTCACATGTTCGCGCAATAAATTCACGCCGTGAGTGAAAGCTTCCAATCCGTCAACAGCACTACGACCATTCCACGGATCGGCAGCGGCATGTGCTGATTTGCCTTTGAACTCGACAATAAAATCAACCATTGCCTGAGAGCTCTGTGTGCTAGCTGCAATGTCTGCATTCGGATGCCAATCAAGACAAACATCAAGATCATTAAACAGTCCTTCGCGTGCCATATAAATTTTTCCTCCCACTGATTCTTCTGCCGGCGTTCCATAAAAACGAATCGTGCCTTTGAGTTTGCCATTAGCGATCAATTCCTTTATCGCGAGAGCTGCACCCAAACTTCCTGCTCCAAAAAGATTATGGCCGCAACCATGACCTGCTGCACCAACTTCGAGTGGCTCGCGATTAGTTTGCGCCTTTTGCGAAATGCCTGGCAATGCATCGTACTCTCCCATGATGCCAATGATTGGTTTACCTGAACCGAACTCTGCGATGAATGCTGTGGGCATTCCAGCTACTCCACGTTTCACTGTGAAGCCTTGTGCTTCAGCATAGTCGGCAAGTTCTTTTGATGATTTGGTTTCTTTCAATGCAGTTTCAGCGTACGCCCAAATTTTATCACTGATCGCAATCAGTTCTTGTTGGTGTTTATTTACCGATTGAATAACAGCTTCTTTATTCGGGTCGGCTTTTTTGTTTTGTGCAAAACAATTAATCAGGCAGGCTGTCAAGAGAAGGGTAGAAATTTTTCGCATAGGGGTATTTTGTTATGAGGTTGTATCAATCTAAAATCAAGGCGTCTGACACCTACTTAAATCCATTCCAGATGTTCAACAGTTCTTTCTGTTACTACATCACCGGTATGTTTAGTTACTTTCGGTTCGATCAGCATAAGACAAACTTCTTCGTCGCCGGTGTGAGGCCGATGCTCAACTCCTTTCGGCACTGTTAAAATTTCTCCAGGTTTTACGGCTACTGTTTTATCGCGAAAGTCTATGAAGAGAGTTCCTTTCGTTACAACAAAGAGTTCATCTTCATCATCATGCTTATGCCAAACAAACTCACCTTTTACTTTGGCCAACTTCACATAGTTATCATTCAATTCGCCAACAATGTAGGGATGCCAGTGTTCAGCAATCTTTGAAAATTTCTCGTTGAGGTTAACCGTTTCCATTTTTGATTTCCTTTGCAGGAAAATTAACGAAAAGTTTTGTCAGTTATGGAGCGAATATGATGAGTGAATACCTAAGTTCGGGGGTTGTGAATTGTAGTTAGTTGTTGGTTATTCGTTGTCCTTATTAAACCTTAAAATCCATGCAAAAACTAATCATTCTTCTTGTCTTCTTCCTGATGGCCGCATGTGCTGATCGTAAAGTTGAAATTGAAAATGCGATGAAGCAATACGATCGCCTCACGTTTAGAATGGCTGCCGATTCTCTGGCTGATACTTATTTGCCAGACGGTGAATTAGGAGGAAAAGGAATGAAAACTCAAATAGGCCGGGACTCAATTCGTAAATTTTTAAAATCATTTGATCCTGCTTCGATCAAGTTAATCTCCAACTGGACAAAAGCTTCGTCTGTTGTTTTTAAAGGCGACACAGTTGTGGTAGAAGGAACTTATGAGCAAAAAGCTAAACTGGCTCAAGGGGATACCGGAACTTACACTGGAAAATTCACCGCCAAGTGGATGAAAGGCGATCAGAATAAATGGCTTATTAAAAAAATGTACACGGTGCCCACTCAACCACCAGCCACACTTAAATCTGTTTTACTTCGTCAGCTCAAAACTACACACACTCAAAAAGACTGGTTCGTGCCTGCGAACATTGCTGTAGAAGGACTTACCGCTAAGCAAGCCATGTGGACCGACGGCAGCGGCAATCATTCCGTTGGCCAATTAGCTTATCATCTTGTTTTTTGGAATGAACGATTGTTGAAAAGTTTCAGAAATGAGCCGAAAGATAAGTTCAGCGGCAACAACGATGAAACATTCAATTCCTTTGACGAGAAAAGTTGGGATGCCACCGTAAAGAAATTAGATGAAGTCCTTTCGTCATGGGAAAAAGAAATTAAAAATGCCGATGAAGCTAAGCTGGAGGAATGGTATGAAAACATTGCCAACATGAACACGCACAACGCCTATCACACCGGCCAAATTATTTTTCTGAGAAAATTACAAGGCAGCTGGAATCCGGAGAAAGGTGTGAAGTAAACTTCTGAATTGTCTTATCCAGATACTGATCTGGTGGATTATGATTTAAAGTGAAACTAAACAATCAGAAATCCGCTTTTAACTTGCAGCCAGATTAATTGAGTATGCAAGGATCCAGATTAGCTGTTAATGGAATGGGCCGCATTGGCCGCACGTTGTTTCGTCTTATCTACGAGAAAGGTTCAATCGAGAGATTGATCGCGGTAAATGATATCATGCCAAAGGATAATTTGATTTATCTTTTGAAGTACGATTCAATTCGCGGCAGTTTACCTGTTGAAATTTCTTCTACCTCCAATGGATTTAGCATTGATGGTCATGAAATTTATTTTTATCAGCAAGCGGAAATCAAAAACCTTCCCTGGCAAAAGCATTCTATTGATATCGCAGTTGAGGCAACTGGTCTCTTCACTCATTCAGCTGATGCTTCCCTGCACCTTTCCAATAGAGCGAAGCGTGTTTTAATAACAACTTTCAGCAAAGATATTCCTTCCACGATTTTAGGAGTGAATCATCAAACAGTGACTCCTGAAACAAAAATCATTTCTCCTGGTGATTGCACTATCAACTGCGTTGCTCCATTAGTGAATTTGATCCAGAAAAATTTTGGAGTCCATTCAGTTCACATCAATGTAATTCAAGCTTACACCACACGGCAGCAATTGTTAGATGGACCGTATAAAGGATTAAGAAGAGGTCGTGCGGCAAGTAATTCGATCATTCCGTTTGAAGTAAATATCACTCCCGTCCTTGAGAATATTTTTCCATCATTAAAAAATAAAATTGAGTCAATCTCTACTCGAGTGCCCGTGACTTGCGGAGCATTAGCTGATATTTCCTTTGTCTTGCAAAAACAGACTGATGCAATAACTGTGAATTCCGTAATCTCAAAAGCTTCGAATGAAGAATTAAAAAATATCTCAAGCATTACTTTCGATCC
>DASYTA010000069.1:0-7344 GCA_036002745.1 Cyclobacteriaceae bacterium
ATAAAACAACCTTCAACGGAGGCATAATCATTTATCCATCATTCGTAAAGGATTTCGGAATTACTGCCATTGCCAACGATAATGTAATGCTTAAGCAGAACGATTATGCAGGCACAAGCAACACAGAAATAAGGTTTGAAAAAGTCGAGTCTATTTCTGATCGCCTATTTGGACTGGTCTCATTTTTTATGGAAGCGGGCGTTAGTGGACGTGATTATCACTCGCAACAAAATAATTTGATAGTGGTCAATAAAAATTTGAACAAACTAAGGCAACAAAAAATAATATCTTATGAAATTTATCACGTTCCCTGTGGAACCGATTGGCAATATAAAAAAATTGGGCCTGGACTTTACGAATCAAATGATGGCATAGGCACTTACAACTATTACAAGATTATGCCTGATGGAAATATAGAACAATTGGAAACCGTGAGGAGCTATAACTTTACCAAGTTTGTAAACATAGATGAGAGCTATTTTAGACATTGCCAGTACGAGAGTTTAAAGTATAATGAACCCCAAGGAGGTCCAATACCCAATGTGGTTGTGACACAAGGAATTTCAATGGATGAATTGGATATCATGCGCAATGAGATATTCGCGGAATATGGGTTTATTTTTAAATCACCAAAGTGGAAAAAATATTTTGAATCAAAACCTTGGTACAAGCCGCAACACGATAATGTTGATCAGTTCTTGACTGAAATTGACAAACACAACATTAAATTCCTTTTGGAGTTTCAGCGTGAGAATAAAGACCATAAGGTTCAACGCGATTCAATCATATTCCCATGGGCTGGTGGATAAAGAAATTTATTTTCAGAATACTCGCGTTTCTCGCCGTCTTGTTTGGCGTGTTGTTGTATTTGCATAACTCCGTATTTGTGTTTGACGGACCCGACAACGGATTTCTACTTACGAAGACTGAATCAGTTCGCTACTCAATTTACCTGCCTGCATTTTATATTCACATTACTACCGGAAGTATTGTGTTAATGAGTGGTGTTTTTCAACTCAGCAAATGGATTCGCACGCGCTATCCACGGTGGCATCGGTCTGCTGGGAAATTTTATCTATTTGTAGTACTGATTTTTACGGCACCCTCTGGCTTTGTCATGTCGCTGTACGCCAATGGTGGATTATCCGCAACAATTGCATTTGCCCTGCTTGCCTTGTTGTGGTGGCTTTTCACTTGGAAAGGATTTCAAAATGCGGTTCACAAACAATGGGATACTCACCGCGAATTTATGTTGCGTAGTTATGCATTAACGTTTTCTGCCGTAACCCTGCGCTTGTATTCCTTTTTATTCGCTCTCGCGGGATTTCGTGGCGAATCAATTTACGTTGTTATAGCCTGGCTGTCCTGGGTTCTTTCACTTATCGTTATGGAAATCTGGATTCGCCAAAAGGCGTTCAAACAAGTAAAGGAATCGCTGTTAAACTAGAGTCAAACTTGTACTAGCGGATCACTCTTCCGCTTTCTTCTTCCTGCCTCCGCCAAATCTTCCCTTCTTCTCAGGCGCATTGGCTGCAAGCGTCACGCACTCTTCGAGCGTGAGCTCAGCAGGAACTTTTCCTTTCGGGATTTTTACGTTTTTCTTTCCTGCTTTGATGTAAGGACCGAAGCGGCCATTCAAAATTTGAATGTCAGGATTCTCTTCAAAGAGTTTGATCGTCTTGTTAGCATCAGCTTCGCGTTTAGCTTTGATCAACTCTACTGCACGCTCAGGCGTGATCGTGTAAGGATCTTCTGGTTTAGGAATTGACACAAATTTTTTATTGTGCAACACATAAGGACCGAACCTTCCGATGTTGGTCACGACAGGCAAATCTTCAAACGTGCCGAGGTCACGCGGCATCTTCATCAACTCGAGCGCATCTGCGAGCGTAACATTTTCAATAAACTGCCCTGGTCGCAACGCGGCAAACTTCGGTTTCACTCCTCCGTTGTCATCTGGGTTTTCCCCTACTTGTATGTAACCGCCAAACTTTCCAAGTTTCACGTACACATTTTTTCCCGATTTAGGATCAACACCTAACTCGCGGCTCTTATTTTGTACAGACGAGCGCTCAACTTTTTCCGTCTTAGTAACAATTTTGTGGAATGGTTTATAGAAACCGTCCAACATTTTTTGCCATTTCAATTTTCCGCTGGCGATCTCATCAAATTCTTTCTCGATTTCAGCAGTAAACGAATAATTCGTGACCTCCGAAAAATGTTCCACCAAAAAATCATTGACGATCATCGCCATGTTGGTCGGGAACAATTTGTTTTTTTCAGCTCCGGTAATTTCCGTTTCCGTAGCTGAAGCAATTTTGTCATTCTTCAATACATGCACGTTGTATTTGCGCTCCTTGCCTTCACGGATTTCTTTTACTACATAACCACGTTTCTGTACGGTGGAGATTGTTGGCGCATACGTTGATGGACGACCAATACCAAGTTCTTCCAGTTTTTTCACGAGGCTCGCTTCAGTATAACGCGCGGGGTGACGTGAATAAGTTTGTGTTGCCGAAAGTTGGTCGAGGTCTAAATTCTGGCCAACCGTTAAAGGAGGCAATACCTTTCCACTTTCTTCATCATCTTCATCATCTTGTGACTCCAGGTAAACTTTCAAGAACCCCTCGAACTTTACTACCTCACCTTGAGCGGTGAGCGTGCGTGGGTTTGTTGAAATGTTAATCACTGCAGTAGTTCTCTCTAATTCTGCATCCGCCATTTGCGAAGCGATAGCACGCTTCCAGATTAAATCATAGAGTCGTTGAGCGTTTCGATCTCCACCTGGATCCGTCACTGAAAAATCAGTAGGACGAATCGCCTCATGAGCCTCTTGTGCACTCGCTGATTTCGTTTTGAATTTTCTTACATGCACAAACTCTTTTCCGTAAGCAGAGTTGATTTGCTTGGTCGCACCTGCAACAGCCTCATCCGATAAGTTCAACGAATCTGTACGCATGTAGGAGATCTTTCCAGCCTCATAGAGTTTCTGAGCAACAACCATCGTCTGCAAAACGGAGAAGCCCAATTTACGTCCTGCCTCCTGTTGCAATGTTGATGTTGTAAATGGAGGTGCCGGTGATTTCTTTGCGGGCTTCTTTTGCAAATCACTGATGCTAAACTTCGCTCCCTTACAAGATTCTAAAAATTTCAATGCTTCTTCTTCGCTTTCAAATTTCTCCGGAAGATCGGCCATCAGTTGTTTTCCTTTTCCCAAATCAAAAATCGCGGAAACTTTAAATGATGACTTCACATCGAATTTTTCAATCTCGCGTTCGCGCTCCACCACCAATCGAACCGCCACGCTCTGCACACGCCCGGCCGATAAACCGGTTGCTATTTTTTTCCAAAGGATAGGAGACAATTCAAAGCCTACCAACCGATCAAGCACACGCCTTGCCTGCTGCGCATTTACTAGGTCGATATCAATGCCGCGTGGGTTTTGGATCGCACTGAGAATCGCGTTTTTTGTAATCTCGGTAAAAACAATTCGTCTCGTTTTTTTATCGTTAAGATCAAGCACTTCCTTCAAATGCCATGAGATGGCCTCCCCCTCACGGTCTTCATCGGAAGCGAGGTAAACCATTTCAGCATCTTTGGCCAACGCTTTCAGGTTTTTAATGACATCTTTTTTGTCCGGAGAGACTTCGTAAGTGGGCTCGAAATTATTTTCAATATCGATCGCTCCATTGCCTTTCGCCAAGTCACGGATGTGACCCATGCTGGAGGCAACCTTATAGTCTTTACCTAGATAGCCCTCTATCGTTTTTGCTTTCGCAGGAGACTCAACTATTACTAAATTCTTAGACATGCAGTATTTTTTACTTTCACCCTTAATCCTATTTGCCAATGAAATGCGAGCACTTAATGTGCCCTTTTGCAGTTAAATTCCTGCAAAAATGCATTCCAAAAGGCTCAAATATCTAAATTTTTTTAAATACCAAACTTTTGCCCTCGCATGGCGCTCTTTTTTTTCGGCGAACAGACGGGAGTAAATCCGTGTCAATCAATGCCATCTGCGACTCTTTTTTTACTAAAGATGTTATCATTAAGGATAGAGATTTGTTAATTAAAACCCAATCCTGTTCAAAATGGAAAACAATCAATCCTTTTTCCCGTATGGGCTGGGGTGAAAGTTCTTTGAACATAAATGCTAATTTTGAACCTTGCTATTTTCGAATGAAACTCTACGAAAAGTATCCTCTCCATCTTTCCAACTCGCTCACGGGCGTTAAAGAAAAATTTGAATCGATCCATCCCGGCTTTGTGGGCATGTATGTGTGCGGCCCGACAGTATATAATTATGTGCATCTCGGCAACACGCGCACGTTTCTCACCTTTGATACCATCTCGCGCTACTTTCGTTTTCTCGGATACAAAGTCCGTTACGTACGCAATATCACTGACGTGGGTCATTTGGTAGACGATGCCGACGAAGGTGAGGACAAAATCGGCAAGAAGGCCCGACTGGAACAACTCGAGCCAATGGAAATAGTAAAGCGGTACACCGAAGACTTTCATACCGTGATGCGGCAGTTCAATATTTTGCCACCCAGTATAGAACCTTCTGCCACTGGACATATTGTTGAGCAAATCAACATCACAAAAAAATTGATTGACCTTGGCTTGGCTTATGAAGTGAATGGTTCAGTCTACTTCGATGTAAAAAAATATAATCAGTCAAATCACTACGGAATTTTATCCGGCAGGAACATTGAAGACCTGATGGAAAGCGGCCGCGACCTCGACAGCCAGGATGAGAAGCGGGAGAAAATCGATTTTGCACTTTGGAAGAAAGCTGCACCCGAACATATCATGCGTTGGCCCTCCCCCTGGGGTGAAGGATTTCCTGGTTGGCACATTGAGTGTACCGTGATGAGCACAAAATATTTAGGAGAAACTTTTGATTTGCATGGTGGTGGAATGGATTTGAAATTTCCGCACCATGAATGTGAGATTGCACAAGCCACTGGTGCGAATGGAAAAAGCCCTGTGAAATATTGGGTGCACTCGAATATGCTCACCGTAAACGGACAGAAGATGAGCAAGTCATTAGGCAACTCATTTTTGCCTAATGAATTATTTTCCGGAAATCATAAGTTGTTGGAGAAAGGGTACAGCCCAATGACGGTTCGCTTCTTCATGTTGCAATCACACTATTCAAGCACACTTGATTTTTCCAACGAAGCGTTGAATGCTGCCGAGAAAGGTTTTAAGAAATTGAACAATGCATTGTCGTCTATTAAGACACTGGAACACGCTGGTGCTGTAACAGCAAATTCAGAAATCGAAAAGAATATTTTGAGCTTGATCGACAGCTGCTACCTGAACATGAGCGATGATTTCAACACGGCAAAAACGTTGGCTGTGCTTTTTGAAATGACTTCTCAAATCAATACCTGGATAAGTCAAAAAGAATCATTGAGCCAACTGAGCAAAGAAACATTCGAGAGATTCAAAGCCACCTACATCTCTTTTATGGAAGAGGTGTTAGGATTGAAAGAAGAAACAAGCAGCAACAACGACTTGCTGGATGGAACTATTAATGTTTTAATCGGATTAAGAAAGAAAGTACGCAGCGATAAAAACTTCGCCCTCTCCGATAAAATCCGTGATGACCTCAAAGCGATCGGCATTCAACTAAAAGACGGAAAGGATGGGGAGATGAGTTATGAGATTGAAAATTAGCACTGAGTAGTCTGTAAAACAGAATGGCTAAGTTTAAATTTTTTGTTGGAGTCGCACTTGTATTTTTTCTTCTTGGCGCAGACTCACGACAGAACGGAGATTCGAGATTTTTAAGTTTTGTAGCTGAACCAGCGACAATCAAATTCTATTGGAAAGATGACAAAGGCCAAATTTTTAGAAGTTTCCAAAATCTAAAATCATTCATTGATGCAAACCATCACGAATTGAAGTTTGCAATGAATGGTGGAATGTACTTAAAAGACAATTCGCCTCAAGGACTTTACATTGAGAATAACATAACATTAAAAGTACTTGACACCCTATCAGGAACAGGAAATTTCTACTTAAAACCTAACGGAGTATTTTATTTAACAAAAGACAACAGAGCTATTGTTTGTGAGACCAGCAAGTTTTTAGATAATGGACAAATCAATTTCGCAACTCAGTCTGGCCCTATGTTATTAGTTGATGGAAAAATTCACCCCGCCTTTAAGCAAGGCTCTAAAAATTTAAACATAAGAAATGGCGTCGGTATTTTGCCTGACAATAAAGTGGTGTTTGCAATTTCAAAAGAAGAAGTAAATTTTTATGATTTCGCGGAGTTCTTTAAGAATTTAAAATGCAAAAATGCTTTATATCTTGATGGTTTTGTATCCAGGGCATATTTGCCTGAAGTGAATTTGAACCAACTTGAGGGCGACTTCGGTGTTATTATTGGGGTTTCAAAATAGCGTGGAGAAATATGCTCAAAAAACTCTTCATACTTCCAATTCGTTTTTACCAGCTCTCCATCTCGCCGATGTTGGGAGCACATTGTCGGCATACACCATCGTGTTCTCAATATACTATTGAGGCGATTCAAGAGTGGGGAGCTTTGAAAGGAACATGGTTAGGAATGAAACGTATTGCACGTTGTCATCCCTGGGGAACAAGCGGATATGATCCTGTGCCGAAGAGAAAATCTTGATAAAGGATTTATGAATTCTAGATTCTTGCAATCTCGATTCAGAAATTCAGAATCTTGAATTCGACATACATTGCGATCCATTCATAAAAATTCATATCAGAAGTAAAGAAATTCATTCTACATTAGACATTCTAAACTTAAATAGATGTCTGATTTCCAGATCAAGAAAAGTCCAAAAACGTACGATGTAATCATAGTTGGTTCAGGTGCCGGTGGCGGCATGTCGGCCTATGTTCTCTCTCAAGCCGGATTGAAAGTTTTACTCCTTGAAGCAGGCCCAATGTACGACCCTGCTAAAAATGTAATGCAATTAAAATGGCCTTACGAATCACCACGCAGAGGGGCCTCTACTAAATTCAGAAACTTCGGTGATTTTGATGCCGCCTACGGTGGATGGGAATTGGAAGGTGAACCCTACACCCATAAAGATGGTACTAAGTTCGATTGGTTTCGCTCACGCATGCTAGGTGGCCGCACTAACCATTGGGGAAGAATTTCGTTGCGTTTCGGGCCTAAAGACTTTAAACGCAAAAGCATAGACGGACTTGGTGATGATTGGCCAATCAGTTATGATGATGTAGCTCCCTACTATGACAAAATCGATCGCTTGATCGGTGTGTTTGGTTCAAAGGAAAATCTTCCTAACGATCCAGATAGTATTTTTCTTCCCCCACCCAAACCGAGATTGC
>DASYTA010000070.1:0-5214 GCA_036002745.1 Cyclobacteriaceae bacterium
ACAGCAATTCCAATTATAATGTATTGGCTTTAATCATCGAAAAAATTTCCGGAAAGAAATACGGAGAATTCCTAAAGGAAAATATTTTCGATGTGGTGAAAATGAATAATACTCGTCATCACGACAACCCATCAACCATTATCTCCAATATCGCAACCGGTTATTCACCTGAAGGGCGAAAAGATTTTAAACGCTCACCCTATCTTGATTGGACAATTAAAACGGGTAATGGATCTCTTTATTCAACTGTAGGAAATCTGGCAAAGTTTGATCGTATTCTTTTTACTGATGACATATTGAACAAAGTCGAAAGAGAAAAGATGTTCACACCAAATTTATCCGAGGTAGGTTATGGCTGGTATTTGAAATCTCATCTTAACCGAAAGCGAACCTATATAACCGGTCGGAGCCCGGGCTTCTCTACTTACTTTGCCCGCTACCCTGACGATCAGGTTTGTGTTATCGTATTGAGCAATTTGTATCTCCCTTCAACAAGAGAAATTGGCGAAAACGTAGCTTCTATTTTGTTTGATGAACCTTACGCAAAGCGGTCATTAGCGGATGAACATATAAAAGCGGATCAGATTAACCAATTTACTGGCACCTACCAGTTTGGTCCAGATTTCTTTCGGCCGAACTTTAAATTCGAAATCAAGGAATCATCGAGCGGGTATCTTTCTTGTTCTTTTGGCGAATTGATCCATGATTCAGGTGATGAGTTTATACTCCGTAGTTTCTGGTCTGTAATTCATTTCGAAAGAGACTCGTCAAAAAAAATTACCGGACTTTCATTTGACGGTATCAAAGCGGCTCGAGTTCAGTAGTGTTATGTGTTGGCCAGTGCTCACCTTATTTCTGTTGGGTAGTTATTTTTCTCGGCTTACAACACCGATAAACCAATCAAAAAGTAGCGTTATCTACTCACAATTTTTATCTTTGAAGAGGCTTCAATCAAAGTATGTTCAAAATATTTCGATGGGCAAACTCGTGCCAATGGGTATTTGTCCTTCTTTCATCGCTGATTTCGGTACAAGTCTTGTCGCAATCACAAGACTGGCAGTCGTTATATGATCAAGCGTCATCCAAATATCAGTCAGAAGATTTTCAAAACGCGTTGGCTTTAGCTAAGGACGCACTTCAAAAAGCTTCGTCTTTTACACCATTGAATCGAGCGTATACAATTCAGCTCATCACTGCCAGCTGTGCAGCGCTTGAAGATGCTGATAATGGACTGCAGTATATTGATGAAGAAATTAAATTGTTTCAACAGGCAGAAGGCAATAAAAGCAAAGCCTTAGCGGAAGCTTTCAAAAAGCAGATTGTATTTCTTCAACAGAAAAACCAAGTTAAACTTGCTCTGGAAAAATCGCCCAATGCTGCCAAGTCGTTTACTGATAGCTATGGCCAAAATGCAGTTGAGACAATTCAGTTTGATATTTTATGGGGTGATCTCGCGCTTGCCAGCGGAGATTCTGTAAAAGCAAAACAACTGTGGAATAATAGCATTCCTTTTCTTGAAGCAAATGCCGAATTGAATGAAGATTATAAAACATTACTTATTAATATTGCAGGTCTTGAGGAAAAACAGAAAGACTATTCGGCAGCAACGACCAAATATTCGGCATTGATTAAATTTCTTGAAAAGGAAGGCCAAACCAATGAGCCAATTTACGCAGATGCAAAAAAAGCTCTTCTGCGGCTTCAACAAGCGCCCTCAACTAACGAGTCTTCTGAATTGCAGTCGTTGGTAAAAAAAGCAATAACGCTTCAATCTCAAAATCAAAATACTCAAGCTATTGAAGTCTATAAGAACTGTGTTGAGCTAGCAAAACAAAAAAATACATCAGATAAAACATCTTTTTCGGTATATCTGAATTATGCTAGGCTGTTAATCAATCAGGAGTCCTTTCAAGAGGGAAATGAAATGCTACAAAAAGCTAAGTCACTTGCCGTTACTTTATTTAAACCAAATGATTTTGAAAGCTTTCTCGTTCAATTAACGGAAGCCGACCTTGCTTTGAGTCTTGGACAGAGAAACGACGCTACCGCGAAATACAATGTGTTAATAAGCCGAGTGCAGAATCAACAGCAAGGATGGCCTTATTTACTCAACACGTGCATTCAACTTCTTAACAATGATATGCCCGCGCTTGCGACGAAACTACTCAAGCCGATAATTTGTTGTCCTGGGCAAAATTCGAATACAGAAATTTTTTCTAAAGCTGCTATTACCTACAGTGATGCTATGCTCGCTTTGAATAAACCTGACTCGGTATTATCATTCTTGTACCAACCAATTTTTGGCACTCAATTGTGGGTTGAGTTTAAAAAAGTGGAAGCCTTGCAGTTGTTGGGGCAATGGCCACAAGCCCTTGACAAATTATCGAAGTTGAAAAGCCTGACCACAACAAGCGACAAAGAAAAAGGAGATGTAGCCTATCATATGGCGGGGTTAGCTTATAAAATGGGCGATTATACCATCGCAGAAGATAATTATCTAAAAGCGCAAAAATATTTTGAATCAACAAGTCCATTGGATTCATGGCAGGCAGGTAATTCATTGGCTACTCTTTACTCTAAAATGGGCAATTTCGAGAAGTCGCAAAAAATCCTTAACGATTTGCTCACTAAAGTACCTGAAGCAAATCCGCTTCATCTCACCCTTCTGAGCAACTTGTCTGCTAACTACATTGACACCAACGAGCTGGAAAAAGCAAAAAGCATTCAGGAAAAAATTGTTTCTATCGAAAAAGAATCTGTCGGAGAAAACCATCCTGACTATGCTCAGGCGATCAGCAACCTTGCAGTTCTTTACCAAAAACAAGGTCGATATTATGATACCAAGAATTTGCTTGAGAAGGCTCTGTTAATCTCAAAGAACAATTTCGGAGAGCAAAGTACCGACTACGCCTTAAAAGAATCAATGCTCGGAGCAGTGCTTAAAGATGCCGGCGACTTCTCTAAAGCCCAATCTGTTTTGATCCATGCAGAAAAAGTTTTATCGGAAAAGATCGGCACTACTCACCCCGATTATGTTTCGTGCGAATACAACTTGGCGATGGTTTATCAACGAACTGGAAATGTAGGTAAGGCGTTGCCCTTTATGGAACACTTGGCGTCTTTTTACAAAAAACAAATTTTGGATTTTTTTCCTGCCATGAACGAACAGGAGCAGGTATCATTTTACAATAAAGTCAACAACGCTATTCAAGACTATCAACAGTTCGCAATTGACTACGGTAATCGCTATCCAGAGCTGATCGATCACTTGTTTGATTTTAGGTTGGCAACAAAAGCGCTGTTATTAAATTCATCTACTAAAATACGTGAAGTAATTATTAAGGGCAGCGATACTCAATTAAAGACTCAATTTCTTTCATGGATTTCAATAAAAGATCAAATCGGAAAGCTTTATGCTTCAGGCCAAAGCATTTCAGCGGCAAGTCAAATCTCCCAACTTGAATCGCAGGCAAATGATTTCGAGAAAAATTTGTCGCAGGCCTCCACGATTTTTAAGAAAAATAAAATTGAAAACGATGCTACGTTTGAGAAAATAAGATTACTCCTTCACGACGGAGAAGCCGCTGTTGAATTTATCCGAGTAAAAGCGTCAGGTAAATCGGACTCGGTCTGCTATGCGGCGCTTGTGGTAAGAAGAGATGTGGACAAGCCTCGGCTGATTGTATTTCATGCCGGAAGAAAAATGGAGAACAGGGAATTCAGCTTCTACAAGAACAGCATCGTTCACCGATTACCCAACGAGAGATCCTACGATATTTTTTGGAAACCGCTTGAAGCTTCTCTCGCTGGGATCAACAAAATCTATATTTCTGTTGACGGCGTGTACAACAAAATGAATCCTGCGGCGCTGTATGATCCGCTCCAAAAAGAATTTTTGAATACTAGATATAGAATCAGTTTAGTTTCTAGTTTGCGTGATTTGATAATAGAAAGCAGCATACCGCTCTCCAGCAACAAGACAGTGCAATTTTTTGGCCCGATAAATTTTAATGGCGGCAGCACACAATCTAATTCGGTGTATCGCTCGATTTCAGAGTCTCAACTTAATTCTCTGCCTGGAACTAAAACGGAAATTGAAAAAATTGATCTAGTACTGAAAAATGGCCAGTGGACGTCAACTTCAAACCTTGAACAAGCCGCATCAGAAAGTGCGCTTAAATCAATTGCGCCGACTTCTGTTGTGCATATTGCCACTCACGGCTTCTTTTTTAATACCAATGAAGACAATGCTTTGGTGGTGATTGGTTTAGGACGAAACGACAATCCGTTGTTTCGATCGGGTCTTGTGCTATGGGGATCAACAACTGACGATGGTGTTCTCACTGCTTATGAGGTGAAGAATTTAAATTTTGACAAAACAGATTTAGTGGTTCTTTCTGCTTGCGAAACAGGATTAGGAGAGATACGAAACAGTGAAGGAGTTTATGGTTTACAGAGGTCTTTCTTGATCAGCGGAGCTAAAAATGTTTTGATGAGCCTTTGGAAAGTGGATGATGAAGCTACTCAAGAATTAATGGTAGCATTTTATCAGAAACTTCTATCCACTCCAAATAAAAGTGACGCATTGCATGAAGCTCAAGTGCAATTGATGAAGAAATATCCAGATCCGGTTTTTTGGGGAAGCTTTGTTCTTATTGGTAAGCCAAATTGAAAAGCATGCATAAGTTTACAACTCTAACTATTTTATTTTTCACTTTCGTGGTTTTCGCAATAACTGCGCAAGACACTACCGCCGTCCGCAAATTGGTACCAGGTTTAAGTGACCCGAAACTTTTTGAGTTCTCTCCCACCATTAGTGCCGATGGTAAAACCATCATTTTTGAATCAAGTGTCGATGAAGAAAAAGGTTGGGAGCTTTTTGAATCACATCTCGACAATGGAACGTGGAGCAAACCGATACCTCTTCAAACAATCAATGAAAAATGTCATTTCATTGCCGGCCCAAGTATGAGCTATGATGGTAACGAATTGTTCTACACAGCGTTTATCGAAGGTGTAACACAAACAGAAGACATCTACTTCTCGATGCGCACCGGGGATAATACATGGAGCGAACCTAAAAGTATAGGAGCCCCGATTAATACGGATGACAACTATGAAGGCTTTCCGTCCATATCATCCGATGGAAAGAGTTTATATTTTATAAGATTGAATTTGGAACAGAACACGGATAAAAAAAGCAAAGAGCCTTGT
>DASYTA010000071.1:0-5590 GCA_036002745.1 Cyclobacteriaceae bacterium
TGAATCCTGATTTCATTCCTAAAGATGGCCATGGATTAAATCCTTTACTACAAAACTATTGGATGGTGATTCATCCACCTACCCTCTTTCTCGGCTTTGCTCTTACACTTCCCCCATTTGCTTTTTGTATTGCCGGTTTGTGGCAAAAAAGATATTCGGAGTGGATAAAGCCCGCACTGCCATGGGCGCTGACAGGCGGAGCAATTCTCGGCCTCGGTATTTTAATGGGCGGATATTGGGCGTATGAGACTTTAAGTTTTGGCGGCTATTGGAATTGGGATCCAGTAGAAAATGCGGTGTATGTTCCATGGCTTATTCTCATTGCATCAATACATGTGATGATGGCGTATAAAAATAGTGGCACTGCCTTAAAAGCCTCTATTATTTTAAACATCTCTGTCTTTGTTTTGATTTTGTATTCTACATTTCTAACACGCAGCGGAATTTTGGGAGATGCATCAGTACATTCTTTTACAGATCTTGGGCTTTCTGGGCAACTGCTTCTCTACCTTTTGTTTTTCACATTAGTAGCAATGGTTCTTACTATAATTCGTTGGAAACAAATTCCTTCAACTGAAAAAGGAATTTCAACGTATTCACCAGAGCTCTGGGTTTTTTTGGGAGCAACAACACTTTGCCTCATGGGATTTCAAGTGTTGTGGCCAACGTCTAAACCAGTTTACAATTCAATAATTAGGCTATTTGGAGGTGCGGGAAACATGGCGCCACCCGCCGACCAAATCGAATTTTATTCCAGGTTTCAACTATGGTTTGGTGTTGCTGTTGCCCTCATCTCGGGAACAGGTCAATTTTTCTGGTGGAAGAAAATGGACAAAGCGAAATTGAAGAAAGAATTGATTGCGCCAATTCTTATTTCATTAATAGTTTTTGCTATGATCATTTCCATTGCAAAAATTTACAATCCTAAATACATAATCCTCACCCTTACCAGTGTCTATTTAATTGTTTCTAACATCAGGGTGCTTGCTTCAGTCATGAAAGTGAATCCAGGTTTATCTGGTGGAGCTATTGCGCACATTGGTGTAGGTATGATGTTGATTGGAATTCTTTTTTCAGCGGGTTACTCAAAAGTGGTTTCTCTCAATAGTAGTGGCTTGATATTAAACAAAGAGATGGGCACTGAGTTTAATCGAGATAATTTGTTGCTCTTTATCAACGAACCAAAAACGATGGCGGGATATGAGATTGAATATCGAAGCGAAAATCTCGAGCTGAGAAATAAAAGTGGTTACGTTCGCAGGAATGATATTGAACCAACGACCGATCCCTACCGAGTAGTTGCCACCAAAGACATAATTTATCAGGGCAAAAAATTATACAACGCCAAGGATACATTCTCGATTTATCCTGAAAACACATTTTACGAAATTGAAATGAGAAGGAACGGGAAAGTGGCCGCAACACTATACCCTCGCATTCAAATCAATCCAGCAATGGGTGGATTTCTTGCCTCACCCGACATCAAGAAAAACTTTGATCGCGATATCTATACCCACGTGTCTGCTACGATGAATCGGGAAGATGAGCCGATTTGGGGAAAGATGGAGGAACAAAAAGTAAAAATCGGACAACAGTTTTTTATCAATGACTATGTTGCTGTTCTCGAGCAGGTCAAGTCAATTGACAAAGTAGCTGGTGTGGATTTGACTGGTGATGATGTGGCCGTCAAAGCAAAAATAAAAATTGAAGGAGAGCACGAATCTTTTTATGCCGAACCTATCTTTTTAATTCATAACAAAAGCGAAGTGGGCCGGATTCCTGATGAGATCAATGATCTTGGTATTCGAATCGCCTTACTCAGCATCAACCCTCAAACTGGTGAATTTACTTTCGGCACCATGGCCCGACAAAAGGATTGGGTGGTGATCAAGGCTTTGGAGAAACCTTATATTAATGTGCTTTGGCTAGGTACAGGAGTTTTGATGATTGGGTTTAGCATCGCCTTAGTAAGAAGATTCAAAGAATACAGTGTCACTGCTGGCTGATCTAGTCATCTGACTTTAAAAATACATTCTTAGGATATTTCACCTCAGTAAGATACAATCCTTCCGGCGGCACATTCATGCCTGCCTTTTTTCTATCCTTACTCTTTATAATTGACTGGAATTCTTTAATCGAAATTTTTTGAGTGCCTACATCTAACAAAGTTCCTACGATAGCTCTGACCATGCCGCGAAGAAATCGATTGGCCGAAATGTTGAAAATCAAAAGGTCATCTGTCTTTTTCCAATGAGCAACTTTAATTGTACATACAAAATGATTGACATCCGTCTTTACCTTGCTGAAACTAGTAAAGTCATGCTCACCAACTAATCCTTCTGCTGCTTCATTCATCAGCGAGATATCGCACTGCTTAAAAAAATAAAAGGCATGCCCCACAAGGAGCGGATTTTTTCGAATAGTAATATGATATTCATAGCTTCGTTGATGAGCATCGTACCTTGCATGCGCATCAGGCTTTACCGGAAACACATCGCGAATTGCAACGTCTTTTGGAAGAAATGAATTAATCCTTTGCAAAAAGTCTTGTTGCTTAATTTCACTAGGAATATCGGCGTGAAAAAATTGTTGAACGCAATGAACTCCTGTATCAGTTCGTCCGCTTCCAACAATTGAAATTTTCTGTCGAAGTAATTTGCTTAACGTATCCTCTAGCACTTGTTGAACTCCTAAAGCATTAGCCTGATTCTGCCAACCATTGTAATTCGCCCCATCATAAGTGACCTCAAAAAAATAACGCATAGGTAAAAATAGTTATTCGTTAATAGTTATCAGTTAATAGTGCACTTATCCACCGCTTTGACACCAATTAACTATAAATGATCAACCAACCTTTAACAAACCATTGGCTAATTGACAAATTACAGTTAGCTTTGCCCGGCAAATAATAGATCCTAAATTATTTGCCATGCCGCTCAATCCTTCCAAATTCCTGTTTGAGGCCCTTACTTATGATGATGTTTTGCTTGTGCCCGCTTATAGCGAGGTGCTGCCGCGTGAAACAAGTACTGTAGGTTATCTTACAAAGAACATTAAGCTCAATATTCCGATTATTTCTGCTGCTATGGACACGGTGACCGAGGCTGACTTGGCAATTGGTATAGCTTTAGAGGGCGGACTTGGGTTTATCCATAAAAACATGTCGATCGAAGCACAGGCCGAACATGTTCGCAAAGTGAAGCGGTCTCAAAGTGGAATGATCCTTGATCCCGTGACGCTGCACGTGACTTCCACGGTGCGTGACGCAGAAAAACTGATGAGAGAAAATAAAATTGGTGGAATTCCAGTAATTGACGGCAATGGCAAACTAGTTGGCATTATTACCAACCGAGATTTGCGTTTTCAAAAAGACATGAATTTGCCGATTGAAAAAATCATGACCAAAGAAAACCTGATCACTGCGCCTGAGGGAATAACCTTGGAGAAAGCAGAGATTTTATTGCAGAGTTATAAGATTGAAAAACTTCCCATCGTCAATAAAAAAGGAAAACTCACTGGGCTGGTCACTTACAAAGACATTCTGAAAAAGAAGAACAAGCCCAATGCTTGTAAAGATGAGTTTGGTCGCTTGCGAGTGGGCGCGGCTGTTGGTGTTACTCCAGATGTAACTGATAGAATTGATGCATTAAAGAACGCTGGCGTTGACATCATCAGTATTGATACTGCTCACGGTCATTCGAAGGGTGTGATGGACGCAGCGAAACGCGTGAAGAAAAAATTTCCTGAGATTGAGTTAGTCGTTGGAAATATCGCTACGGGTGAAGCGGCAAAAGCACTCGCAAAAATTGGCGCTGACGCAGTAAAAGTTGGTGTTGGTCCTGGAAGTATCTGTACAACTCGCGTTGTTGCCGGTGTAGGGTTGCCGCAACTTTCGGCTGTGTATGAAGCAGCTAAGGCTCTGAAAGGCTCCACCACCAAAACAATTGCAGACGGTGGAATTCGTTTTTCAGGGGATGTAGTGAAAGCGCTAGCAGCCGGAGCCGATAGTGTCATGATTGGATCATTGCTTGCCGGAACGGAGGAAGCTCCAGGTGAAATAATAATTTATGAGGGTAGACGATTTAAATCTTATCGAGGCATGGGTTCCATAGAAGCCATGGAAGATGGATCGAAAGATCGCTACTTTCAGGATGTGGAAGACGATATCAAAAAGCTTGTGCCCGAAGGAATTTCAGGGCGTGTTCCGTTCAAAGGCTCTGTATCTGAAGTTCTTTACCAATTGGTGGGTGGCCTTCGTGCAGGAATGGGCTACTGCGGAGCTAAAAATCTGGAAAAGCTTAAGAATGCGAAGTTTGTTAAAATCACAACCGCAGGAGTTACAGAAAGCCATCCTCATGACGTCTCGATCACGAGGGAGGCGCCCAATTATAGCCGTAAATAATTTCCCAATCTGAAATTATCATTGCCCTAATTGGGTCTCTAAAAGGTTAAGAATCATACATTCAGTGACCTATGGTTGGTGGTCTGATTATTGGGTTACTTTTTCTGTTTTTTTGATATTCTACCAATACCAGTACTGGCGTATGGAACAGGTTGATTATTAAGGATTAACCTTTCGACAATTATTGGTAAATTTCGATATTTGAGGTTCTTTTAAAATTTTTAAATACTGTTTATGGCTTTAGTTAGACTCCATCCTATACAAGTCTTTCTTGGTTTAAGAAAAGACCTTTATGAGAATTTGGTTCTAAAAGCTGTAATTAGCTCTAATTGAGTTTGAACTATAGTAGCTTAATATTAATAACTTCCTTATGAACCATTTGTACTGCAAGTCTGCCGAGTTCTTTGTGACGAATTGCAAGAGACGTTCGCTTCAAAAAAATCGCACAAAGATTATAATTTTTTCACTTGCCTTTTTTTTGATTGGCTATAGTGCTTCTGGGCAGATTATTCAAACTCTAACGCCTTGGACTAATTTGTATAACAACAATGGAACTACCTATAGCAACACAAGCTATACTGTCCCCACGGGTGGCAATAAATTTCGAATTTTAGTTGTTGCCGTCACTCACACTCATTCAGCTACTAGTACCAATACCCCCACCGTCAGCCTAACATACGGAGGACAGGCGCTCACTCCTTTCGTTGGTGATATAACGGCTCAGAACAATAGTAGCAGAGTTCATACGGAGTTGTACTATCTGAATGAAACTGGACTTGATGCAGCTGCGGCACAAACAGCACCAACGAAGACTACATTATCATTAACGTATACTATAACGGGCGGAACCTCTAATAATACTACGGTCTTTGCTGCAGTTTATGATGGTGTTGATCAGAGTAACCCAATTACATATTCTCAAAATAGGCTTGCTGGTACTACTGCAACAAACTCAGCTTCTCTCTCAAGTGCAATTAGTGTGGATCAAGATGACTTGGCTTTAGAGGTGATAAGTGCTGTACGTAATGGTAATACTACAGCCTTCACAATTAACAGCCCTCCCACAAATTGGTCTCTAACGTCAGTGACGGCTACAAATAGTGATTATTTCGTAAATGCGGTAGCAACCAGATCAGTTCCCACATCTACGATCACAGACTTGTCAACAACTGGTACTTCCACTAATGT
>DASYTA010000072.1:0-5759 GCA_036002745.1 Cyclobacteriaceae bacterium
CAAAGGTAGGAAAATAAATGGAACGAGTGGAATGTTGTTCTCGCTTCCAGTTTAAAATAAAGTAATCCTGCACCCATTAGCATCAAGATGCAGCCTGCTTTTAATAAAGTGAAATAATTTATGTGAATTCCAAAGGAAAAACAGAACACACTAACTATGGCAATCAGGGCAAGTGAAAGTATTAGAACTCTGATAAAATTAAAAAATTGAACCCCAGTAATGTCTTTCCAGCCAAAGAGCAAGGCGATCAGAGCTACAAACGCAAGCTTAACCATCAGAGCTGCTAATACTCCTAAGGCAAGAAAGAGCCACTGCCACAAGTATCTACCTGTTGTTATAAATGAAGGATATGTTAAGAAAGACAGTCCTTGCTTCGCAAAATACAAAGCCGTAATAAGCGCGAGCGACGCCAGCAGGCTGCAAAACAAGTAAAACAGCAAATTGACACTTGAGGTGATCCGAAGGGTAATCTGGTTCTCCTCGCGGTCTCGCAAATAAAATAGTTTTGCAAAATTCAGATAATCCTGAGTTAACTGTGGGTTTGTGCGAAAAAGCGCTGTAAAAAAAATGATAAGCGTGAGCGAAGAAACAAGAATAAAATTTGAGAAAACAAGTAAAGGACGCGGCGGATTATATAGTTCATCATGGGATTGCTGAATTGTCCATTTTACTGAAAGATCTTTTGTGCCATTCTTCTGATAAATGCTTATAAATATTGAGTTTGAATACTTTTGCCGAAGGCTGTCAGCATTCAGCCTGATTGGCCCTTTCTGTTTAAGGACAAACGTTGAATTAATAAATAGATAAAAGGCATTTTTACTCTCGATAAGCAAGTCCTGACCTCGGTGTAGAGAAAGATCTAAAACTATGTGTGCCTCTCGGCTATCCGAATCCAAGTCTTCTTTTAAAGTGCTTTCTTTGAATGTTTTTAATTGAGGTTTTAAATCCTCAACGACTTGAATTTCTTTTTCCGGTCCAACCTGGGAAGAGAAGAGAAAAATTGATAAAAGAAATTGGCTGATAATCATGTTATGATTGAATTCAAAATTACCGATTAAACTCTTATTTTAAATAAATCTGAAAAAATTGTAATGGCTGGACTCTACTTTCATATTCCATTTTGTAAGCAGGCCTGTCACTATTGTGATTTTCATTTCTCTACATCTCAGGATCTTAAAGACGATTTGGTCAACGCATTGTGTCAGGAAATAGAAATGCAAAAAAGTTATTTGGAAGGAGAATCTATTGACACAATTTATTTTGGAGGAGGAACTCCATCTTTGCTTTCAGGACAACACTTACAAAGTTTATTCGATGCCGTTGACAAAAATTTTGTTACAAGCAACCCAGAGGTAACACTCGAAGCCAATCCGGATGATCTTTCAGAAGAAAATCTGGCTATGCTCAAAGCAGTTGGTGTAAATCGACTAAGTATTGGAATCCAATCTTTCGACGACAATATCTTAAAGTTTCTTAATCGCGCCCACTCATCCCACGAAGCATTTCTATGCTTGGAGCGAGCACGTCATGCTGGCATTGATAACATCAGCATCGATCTGATTTACGCTATACCTGGTCAAGGCAATGATTTATTAAAAAAGAATATTGAGAAAGTAATTTCAATTTCTCCTGAACATGTTTCGGCGTATTCATTAACTATTGAGGAGAAAACCGTCTTTGGCAAACGACAGAAGAAAGGAATATTTCCTGTAGAAACTGAAGAGGCTGCGGCCGCTCAAATGGAAATCCTAATGGAAGAATTAGGTAATGCCGGATTTGATCAGTATGAAATTTCTAATTTTTGTAAACCCGGATTTTACTCGAGACATAACAGTAGTTATTGGCAACAAAAAAAATATTTGGGCATTGGGCCGAGCGCACATTCTTATAATGGATTAAGTCGGCAGTCGAATATCAACAGCAATACGCTTTACATCAAATCGATAACTCAAGGCAAAATACCTTGCCAGATTGAAATTTTGACACGAGCTAATAAAATCAATGAATATCTTTTTACAACCCTGCGAACAACCTGGGGATGTAATCTCAATTATCTATTAGAACAAATGAATTATGATTTAATGAAAGAAAATCACCAAGCACTTGACGCTTTCATAAAACATCAATTTGTTACAGTTGAAAATAATATCCTGAGGCTTTCCGATAAAGGTAAGTTGCTAGCAGATAAAATTGCATCCGATCTTTTTATCAAAGAATAATTTATACATTGAAAATTATTATTTTTCAGTCATGAGCGAAGAGGAAAAGAAAGTGTACATGTTGGTGAAGGCGGTAATTTTTCATTACCACGGATTAGATGAAATTGAAAAACTTGATCTGGAAAACACTTCCCAACGACTTGATGCGGCCGGCGCGCTCGAGTGGGCACTTGATTTTATTTCAAAGGATTATATCTCTGCCTTTGATCGGGCACGCACCTACCTCAATGAAATCATAGGCGATTATCCGAGAGACAAAAGAACAGAATTGATTAGCATGGTATGGGAAGCCAATAATCTAAAAGGGTTCATCACTGAAATGGAGGCTACTGCTATGCTTAAGCTAGCAAAGGATTGGGGCGTAGAAAGAGAACTAACCAACCTAGTTCTCAGATAGATATTATTTTAATTCCACCAGCTTCCAGTCTGATTTCTTCTCAGCTAAGAAAAGTCTTTCGGAAACAATGTAATTCAGTTGGTCATAAATCATTGGAATAACACTAAGTCCACGATCAGTTATTGTTCCATACTTCTTACCATTACTGGTGATGACGAAGCCGTCGCCAACTTCTTTTAAAGAATTAAAACGAGGTTCAACCAAAACATTTCCTTTCTCATCAGCAAGGCCATGTAATGAAGATGCAACCAACAAAAACTTACCATTCGGCAATCTGCCAATGTAATCATATCGCAGTTGCAAGATTATGTTGCCTGACTTACCAATCAATCCGAATTTCTTATTCCTGGAGACAATTGCTAGTCCATTAAGAAAAAAACTCGCGCTGTCGTAGTTTGGGTTAATAATTATTTGGTCGCTTGTATTTGCAAAACCCCACTTGCCAATCAATTTAATAGAGGCGAGACCTTCATGAAATTCACCAATGCTATCATATCGATTGGCAATGCGCAATCGTCCTTGATCATCAACAAAGCCATAGCGACTGTCTTTTTTTATCCCGCGCAAGCCTTCATGTTCAGGAAAGATCGCATCTACACCATGAGGCATTTCTGTTCGATGAATAAATTCTCCATCATAACTATTGGTCCTCTCCGTTCCGTCGGGCAAAAACTCAACAAAGTTTTCTCTATTGAAAACAATCGGATAAGGTGTGAAGTAAATAATCCGTCCGTCGAAAGATTTAATGAAGTTATTGCCAGGTTGTTTTTGAAAGTATCGTTGTTGATTAATTACTTGCAACGGATATTGTTGAGGAGCGATACGCCAATCTTCATTTATGTCAATGATTCCAAATTGGTCTTTGAACTTCACAACCATCAATTCGCCAACAGGATTTGCAATTGAATCAAAGACACAATGAATAAATTCATGTCCTTCAAAATTTATAATTCCTGAAAAGCCTTTGCTTACAACGGGGAACCCAAGGTGGCTTGATGGTAATAGTTTCGCGTAATACTTTTCAGTTAACTTTTTCCCGGTTTTGCTTAATAATTGCCATCCAAAATTTTTGTCATAAGCGCGATAGTAATCTCTTTCACTTATTAAAGAATCAAATGAAAACGGAACGATGGTTTCTCCCTTCTCTGAAATCACTCCCATTTTGCCATTTTGCTTAGCATAATATTTTCCCGATTCTATTTCTAGCAAATTCTCGTGCTTAATTGGAAGAACCGTTTTTAATTCTCTATCAACAACGCCATAAACCTTTCCTTTGCCAACAATAAAATTCCTTGCACTAATAGGTTTTACTTCATCAGCAATCAATTGCTTAGCAGTTTCATTTTTGCTGTTTATTAAAACCCATTCATTTGGAAGTTGTGCCAATACATTACCCTCTTTATCAATATTAATTGCCTTGTACTTTACTTCCAGTTTGATTTGCCCATTTCGATCAATCAGTCCTTGCAAATGATTTTGGTAAACGATGGCAAAGCCTTTATAAAAGAGGGAGACACTGTCGATAGCGAACTCAGTGATAGGATTACCTGCATCGCCAAACAAAGCTATTTTGTTCTCCGAATTTTCGACTGCAAAACGCAACGTACCTAACGGCCGGATACTCTTGTGTATTACTGGAATCAGAATTCGGTTGTCGAGGTCCGTTAGCCCATAATAGTAGCGCGGTCCCGAAAGGTTAAATACAATAGCACGAAGACCTTGCACGGAGATGCCATCATAAATGAAAGGGATCTTGATTTCTCCTTTTAGGTTAATGCACCCTGTTTTCCTTACAACTGGATTAATTTTTTTTCGCGCTACAATGCAATCTCCACCACTATATACAAGGCTTTCATAATCGGCTTTTGAAATAAATTCCTTTTTGAGATTGATGATGCCCCAAGACCCGTTCAAACGGAAGCCGGTCACTTCTCCTATCACTGAAAAATTACCGTCCGACCAGCCCAGCGCTTCAAACGAAGGTGGCAATACAACATTACCAGAATCATCCTTCATACCAACTTTGCCATTTTCTTCAAATGTTTGATATGTTGTGGCAAAGGCGGTAATCGTCATCAGCCAACACGCGCAAAATCCTATCCACCGATTCATATTACAAATGTAAAGGAGATTATCAGGAGAATATTAAGAGAAGGGAATTTTTAAGACCTTTGCATGGTTAAGTGCAATATTTGAATTATGTACGTCGAACAATTATACACCAATTGCCTAGCGGAAGCAGCCTATTATATTGAATCTGATGGCGAGGCAGCTATAATCGATCCTATCCGCGAGACAGAACCCTACCTTGAGCTTGCAGCAAAACGAGGAGCTACTATAAAATATATTTTTGAGACTCACTTTCATGCCGATTTCGTAAGCGGTCACATTGACTTAAGTAAAAAAACAGGTGCTGCAATTGTTTACGGTCCGATGGCAGAAACAAAATACGAAGTAGTAAATGCTAAGGATGGCGAAATTTTTTCTCTGGGTAAATTAAAAATCAAAACATTACATACTCCAGGTCATACACCTGAGTCCTCTTGCTACTTACTATTTGATGAAAAAGGAAAAGAACACTCCGTTTTCACAGGTGATACATTATTTGTCGGTGATGTTGGCCGCCCCGATTTACTAGATGGAAAAATGAGCAGCGAAGAACTCGCCAGCATGCTTTATGATTCGTTGAATACAAAAATAAAAACACTGCCCGACGAAGTAATTGTTTATCCAGCGCATGGTGCAGGTTCATCATGTGGAAAAAATATTGGTAAAGAAACTTTTTCGACCATCGGAGAACAGAAAAAATTCAACTACGCACTAAAAGCGTCAACCAGAGAGCAATTCATTAAAGAAGTGACCGATGGCATTTTACCTCCTCCTCATTATTTCTTTGAAGATGCGCGTATCAACAAAGATGGGTACGACTCTTTTGAAGACGTGATGAAAAAAAGTAATCGACCTCTTGATACCAAACAATTTGAGGAAGCCCTGCAAAAAGGAGCAGTAATATTAGACACTCGCACAGCTGATCATTTTGAAAAAGGATTTATTCCAGGATCAATGAACATTGGCCTCAATGGCCAATATGCAATTTGGGTTGGAACATTAGTTAATATTCAACAGCCTCTTGTCCTGGTGAC
>DASYTA010000073.1:0-8922 GCA_036002745.1 Cyclobacteriaceae bacterium
ATTCTATTTTCACCAATTCAGTTTCGCCTGCCGTTTTTGTCAATTTAATTTTGAGCATTGCAGGCGATAAAAAACTGGTTTTCGTAAATATCTCCAGTGGGGCTGCCAATAGACCAATTGTTGGGTGGGCAGCTTATTGTGCCAGCAAGGCTTATGCAAAAGCTTTTTTTGAAGTGTTAAATGAACAAGAGAAGGAGAATCCTAAGATTAAGGTTCTTCAAATAGATCCAGGTATGATGGATACCGAAATGCAAAAAAAGATAAGGATGAGTGATCCGAAAATACTTGATCAGCATAGTAAATTTGTGACAGCCAAAAAAGAGGGTAATCTCAAAACTCCAGAGCAAGCAGCCGAATATATATTAAGTCAAATTGCACTGTCATGAAAATCGCTGTCATCTCTGATATCCACGGAAACCATTTAGCCCTGCAAGAAGTATTAAAATCAGCTCAACAGGAAAATGCAGAAAAGCTGCTCGTACTTGGTGATATCTGCGGATACTATTACCACCCTGACAAGGTTCTGGAATTGATCGATAAATGGGATTATGAACTGATTCGAGGCAACCACGAGAAGATTTTGGCTCAAATTAAAGATGGGTCCGTCCAAGAAAATAAAGTCAGGGAAAAATATGGAAGTGGTCATAGGGTAGCCTTAGAGAGGCTTTCCGATGTGCAAGTACAAAGAATTACGCAGGCACCTGATTCATTAAGTCTCAATTTTCAAGGATTCAAAATTCTCATGTGTCATGGCTCACCATTGGATTCGGATCAATATTTGTATCCCGATAGTGCTAAGGATTTATTGGAAAAATGTGATTCAAGTCATGCTGACATCGTTGTTGTAGGGCATTCGCATTACCCATTTATTCACCGTAATAAACATAGCATGCTTGTGAATGTAGGATCCGTAGGTCAATCACGAACCACGGGAGGCATCGCATCTTGGTTGATGGTGAACACCGCAAACAATGTACTCGAATTGAAGGCAACGCCATATAACACTGAGGAGCTAGAATTAGAGATCGACTTGATCGATCCCCATAACCCGTATCTAAAAGAAATCTTAAAACGTAATAGAGTTTGAAAAACAAATTTAACATTCTGGTCACCGGTTGTGGTGGAGATATCGGACAGAGTATAGGTAAGATATTGAAGTCTCATCCTATTGCAAGCCATGTTATCGGGTGCGATATGAATGAAGACCACGCAGGGAAATTCATTTTTGACGACTTCGTGAGGATTCCATCTGTATATTCAAATGAATACCAGGCATCTCTTATAAATATTATCCAGCAATACAATGTAGATATAATTATTCCAACCTCAGAGCCTGAGTTGAGATTCAATTTTGATCACGGAATAATGGATGTGTTTCAAAACACTATGATATTATCTGCCAATAAAAAAGCAATGGAAGTGGGTTTTGACAAATTGGTTACCGCTCAATTTTTAGAAGCCCATGGATTGCCGTTTCCTAAAACAGAAATCGTTGCACAAGTCAAAAATGCTCAACTTCCGTTGATTTTAAAAAGCAGGAAAGGATCTGGAAGCAAGTCGTTATTTTTGGTAAAAGAAAAAGACGAGCTTGATTTTTATACCCAGAAATTTCCTGACTACATCGCCCAGGAGTTTATCAACAGTAATAATGATGAGTACACATGTGGTCTATTTCGAAATTCATCAGGCGAAATCAGAACAATTAGTTATAGGCGAAAACTGATAGGTGATTCTTCTGGTTTTGGAACAGTGATACACAATAAGAGCATTGACAAACTTCTCGTCGTCATTGCTGAAAAACTTCAATTGAGGGGATCCATAAATGTTCAGCTACGACTCTTAAATGACATACCATTTGTATTTGAAATTAATCCACGTTTTTCAAGCACGGTCCGATTCAGGCATTTGATGGGCTTTGAAGATGTGATTTGGAGCATTCAAGATAGATTAGGGTTGTCACTACAACCGTACGAAGTTCCGGTTAGTGGAAGGCGATTTTACAGAGGGTACAGTGAATATATCGATTAACTTGCAAAATATCCTAAAGTCTCGCTCTAAGTTGAATCGCATATGAATATTGTTATTGCAAATAGTAATCCGATCTATAGATCGATTGAAGAGAAGTGTAAGGACTTATTTGGTTCGATGGTCTTTACAAAAAAAGACGAATTGACAACTGAAGCGTTACAGGACCTAAACCCAGATTTTGTTTTTTTTCTTCACTGGTCCTATATCATTCCTAAAGAAATTCACAGGAAGTTCAAATGTGTTGTATTTCATATGACCGACCTCCCCTTTGGCAGGGGCGGAAGTCCGCTTCAAAATCTTATTATAAGAGGTTTTAAGGACACAGTAATCTCAGCAATTCGAGTTGAAGAGGGCATAGATACAGGGCCTGTCTTTTTAAAAAAGGGCCTTCAACTTACTGGTTCAGCAGAAGAGATTTTTATCAGAGCTGGCGCGATTATGTTTGATATGATTCAGGAAATAATCGATCGAAATCTGATTCCAGTGCCACAAGTTGGTGAGGTAACTTTGTTTAAAAGGAGAACGCCATCGGAAAGTAATGTGCAGTTTATACTTGAGAAAGAAAAAATGTATGACATGATCCGGATGCTTGATGCGGACAACTATCCCAAGGCATTTCTCGAAACTGAGTTCTTTAAATTTGAATTTTCAAGAGCATCCTTAAAATCAGACTGTGTGATTGCAGAAGTGAAAATTATACCAAAATCATGATGGTTTTAGAATCAATTAGGAATCAAAAAATTTTATTGGTTGTTGCTCATCCAGATGATGAGTTATTGGGCTGTGGCGCTACTTTTAATAAGCTAATTGCAGAGTATGGCTGCATAGTTCGTGTTATTATTTTAGGTGAGGGAATTACCTCACGAGCCGACTCAAGGGATACCGATAAATGGAGGCACCAATTAGAAATCCATAAGGCCAACTCAAGTGCCGCCCAAAAAGCAATTGGGTATCAACAGCTATCTACTTACGATTTCCCGGACAATCGCTTTGACTCAGTCGATTTGTTGGATATTATCAAAGTGATAGAAAAGGAGAAAGAAATTTTTAACCCATCCGTCATCTTCACACATCATGGTGGAGACGTTAACATCGACCATCAAAGAACTTTCGAGGCTGTAATAACTGCTTGCCGGCCAATGGACCATGAAAAGGTAAAGACTATTATCACCTTTGAAACCCCGAGCGGCACCGAGTGGAGAGCTGCCTCGGATCCTAGGCATTTCATTCCCAATCTATTCTTTGGCGTAAGTGAAGAAAATATTAATGCAAAAATAAAAGGGATGGAAAGCTACGAATTTGAAAAACGTCCGTTCCCCCATCCCCGATCACCTGAGGCCCTTAAAATTCAAGCGCAGCGGTGGGGAGTTACTGTTGGATGCAACTTTGCCGAAGCCTTTATGCTTATTCGTTCAATAAATTGATAATATGAAAATAGGAACTTTTGAAATCGGAAAAAATAACAAGCCTTTCATCATAGCTGAAATGAGCGGCAATCACAATCAGTCGCTAGAAAGAGCCAAAGAGATCATAAAAGCAGCAGCCGATTGTGGTGCTCATGCCGTCAAACTTCAAACGTATACGGCTGATACCATGACCATCGATCACAAAGGAGGCCTATTCGATATTAATGATAAAAAATCTCTTTGGTACGGTCGAAATTTGTACGAACTCTATGAAGAAGCGCATACTCCCTGGGAATGGCACAAACCATTGTTTGATTACGCAAAGCAACTGGGAATAATTTGCTTTAGCACACCCTTCGATGAAACCGCTGTCGATTTACTTGAAAAATTGAATGCCCCTTTTTATAAAATTGCTTCTTTCGAAAACACCGATCATCCGCTCTTAAAAAAAGTCGCTCAAACTGGTAAACCGGTAATCATGAGCACAGGTATTGCAAACTTGAGCGATATAATTGAGTCTGTAAACGTTCTGAAAGAAAATGGCTGCAAAGATCTTGTTTTATTAAAATGCACCAGCACTTATCCGGCATCGCCTGAAAACACTAACATGGTCACTATTCCAGTACTGCAACAAATTTTTCCAGACTGTATGATAGGGCTCAGCGATCATACTATGGGCATTGGTGTATCGGTGGCATCGGTTGCTATGGGCGTAAGAGTGATAGAAAAACATTTTACATTAAGTCGAGCAGAAGGCGGAGTAGATAGTACTTTCAGCATGGAGCCCGCAGAAATGAAATCGTTAGTGATTGAAAGCGAGCGAGCCTTCTTGTCTTTAGGAAAAGTGCAACTTAACATGCAGCAGGCGGAGGAAAAGAGTAAACAGTTTAAGCGATCGGTTTATGTGATCAAAGACATAAAGGCTGGAGAGAAATTTACAAAAGAAAATATTCGGGTAATCCGACCTGGCGATGGGCTTGAACCTAAATATTACGAAATGGCATTAGAAAAAAATGCGAATGTAGATTTAAAAAGAGGAGCTCCATTGACATTGAACAATCTTTCATAATTCATGTCTGGGCCGGGCCTAAGGTCTGTGTGAACCAACGTTATATTTCTTAATGCCTCATAAAGTGTCACTTTTATTGACCTATTATCGTAAGCAACAACTGAAATTCGGTCTCCTCAAGGAACGCTTCTTCAGCCAGAATAAAAGTGGCATTGTCTACACCATCGTAAATTTTGCCATTTACGCGATTTATTTTCTCAGAGCACTGATTGTTCCAAAAATCCTGGATAGTTACTCTTACGGGATTTTTAGCGTTTTTAATTTGTACTTAAGGTTCAGCACTATATTTGATTTAGGCAGCATTTCTTATTTGCAAAAAGAAGTTGCTATCGATTATAACGCTAAAAATGAATTTAATTTCAAATTAGAAAGGCAGGTAATTTTCTTAAACACAGTTTTGGTTCTGATATCAACCTGTTTCTTTCTCTTATTTAATCCCGACATAACAGCAAAAATTCATTTTGCAGATTATTTATTCTGGATTTTTATTGCTGTTTGCTCTCAATGGTTCGTCATCAATACGGGCATCTTAAGGTCATTAGAGCGATTTAAGGTTTTGTCGAGGGTCTTGCTCGCCAATGCTCTTTTAAGTCTCGTTATTATTCTATTCTATTTACTAAACATTAGCAATATTTATTTGGTGTACTTGGTGTACTTGTCAAGTCTATTTCTACCCATAATAGTTTTTGTTGTAAAATTAAATTTCGGGTCCATTTTTCCTCTCCGGTTTTTAGCTCATTCATGGCCAATCTTTCTTTACAATATTTTATTCTATTTGTATGCCAACATTGATAAGTTTATAATTAAGAGTAGCAATTCTTTCTTAGAGTTTTCAACTTATTCTTTGTACAGCACTATAACCACGTCTATATTTATGGCGGTTTCATTGCTCTGGTCAATGTTTTATAGTAAGATATTTAGCCAAAAATCTGACATAGCCGAGCGGCTGGATACAGCAAATGTTTTAATAATATTTATCTGCACTTGCATTTTGAAAGTTTTGTATCCGCTTTTTTATAGATTATTTCCCAATTACCAAGAAAATATTCATTTCTATAACGTGGCGTTGCAATATGCCGCGCTCATTTATTTTTTACCTAACACTCTAATAAAATACCTTGGCGACAAAAGGACTTTAATTTCTATTTGCTGCATCATATTATTACATCTCTGCTTAGTGTTTTCATCAAACTTTTTTGGTAAAGCACTCGAGCTATTACCTATGATTTCATTGTTCACCTATCTCTGCATTGAAATTCTTGGTTTAAGGAATAATAATAAATTATTGTTCTCTGTTCGTGTATTGATTTCGATTTTACTAGCAATTGTATGTATTCTGTAGCAGTCGTAATTGACAATCAAAACCATGAATTTATTTTCAGATTTTTGAAACAGAACTGTACCAAAATCGCAGTTACTGCAGTCCGTCTTGAAACCATTGTTGGCGCTCCATTAAATACAAGCATCTGGTGTAGATTAGGAATCGCGAGAAAAATTAGTCGCTGGACAAAACAAAATAATGACCATCAGGCCCTCCTTATTCTAAGTGACTATGGATTCCCTTATAGAATGCTTGTCCATTTTTGCCGCGCCAACAAAACACCGATATTCTTGTATCAGGACGGTTTTATTTTTTTTGAGCCCTGGTCCAAAAATATTTTAGGATACCTTAAGAGATTAATTTACCGAACTTTCAAAATTCTTGGTGTTGACTACCTTATCTCCTATCAAAGCTTTCATACAAATCCCGATCTTATATTTTCGTGGGGTGATTTTTTTACAAGAATTTTTAAGCTTAAAACTCACAGTAATGTCATAACCCTGGGAAGCACTATCTATGCTAAAAACTATAAACTAATATCTTCTTCTGAAAGATCCGATGGTAAAATGCTGTACTATAGCACCTTTTACCGGGATATTGAAAAGGATTTGCTCTCAAAAAGGGAAGCCGTAACTAATTTAAAATCCATAATTTCCCTTGATGAGGATTTGATCTGTGATGTCAAACTTCACCCACTGGACAAAAACAGGATTTATTTCGAACAGCTCCTTCAAAAAAATATGTTGAATGCAAGAATTCACATGTTAAGTAATAACTTCCAGCTGTCTGAAAATATTGAGAATTATAAAATTATCATTTCTGAATTTTCCACCGAAACAATTTTCGCCTCGATGTTTCACAAAAATGTTCTTTTCGTCAAAAACATTCTTAACGAGAAACATTTTAAAACATTAAGTGATTTTTTAAAGAATCAAAGAATTGCAGACAAAGAATATTATCGCGCAGACCCAAACCTGACCGAACGTTTTCAAGCTGAATACTTTCAAAAATTTAATGTAGAACGTTTTGAACAAGCTGTACAAAAGCATTATTAATTTTCTTGTTATCGTTCCCTTTCCAAACTCCGTATTTGGATGGACCAGTAATGCGCTGACACTTGCTTACATTTCAGTGCTACTTCCGATAATGCTGTTCTTAATGAGCCCACGTTTTTGGCAAATGAAGATGAAGCTAGGAATGATCATTATCTATCTGTTGATTTTTAGCATCCTCATATTCAATATCACAAGCTTATTTGCCATTACGTTTTATTTAAAGGTAACCTTTGCTATAACGGCCGGTTGGTTTCTCTTTATTTGGAATTCTTCAAGCAGTGAGAATGAGTTCGTGGGTTTCCTCAGGAGCACACTTTATGCAATTGGAGTATTATCGTTTCTTGTTTTTTTTATAGCTCCTCCCGAAGATGGACGCTTGATCAGTTTGTTTGATGTACACACGTCAAAGTATTTCTTTTTTGCTTTCGTGATAATATTTACCCATCAAGTACTTCGGTATAATCGAACTTCAGACTACTTAGCACTAGGTTTTGCTTTTCTGCTGCTCAGTTTATCCTTGCAAAGAGGAATTCTAGCAACAGCCATATTCTTCTTACTTCTTGCATTTCGGGAAAAAGTATTGCGGAAATTAACATGGATGGCTTTACTGCTTATTGTATTTTTTCAGCTTGGCTTATTCGATCCACTGATTAAGAAACTGTTTTATGCAGTTCCTACCTCAGGAAATTTGCGCGACATTATTTCAAACATCAATACGTCAGGCCGACTTGAGTTTTGGGTTTACTTGTGGGAAAATGTGAAGATCTCTTTTTTAGGAAATGGATTGGGGTTTTCAATTGATATTGGAAAAACCTTCTTTCCAGGATTAAACCTCGTGCACAATGATTTTTTATGGTTATTAATGGATGTTGGTATCTTTGGCATTGCCGTCCTAACCATTACCATCCTTTACATGTATAGAAGCGTTTCAAAGCAAAATGATTCTACTTTAAAAAGAGTTTATCACTCATTGTTACTCAGTATACCCTTGGTAATGTTTGTAGACAATTTTGTTTTTCACGTCTACATCTACTTCCCAATTTTATTTGGATATTATAAATTCTATTGTAACCGTTAGATGATGATTGATCAAAAATCATTGGCAACTTTCAGTTGGGACGATGGGCATCCGCTGGATATTAGAATTGCTCAGCTATTTAATAAATATGGGCTGAGGTGTACCTTTTACATTCCCAAAAATAATTCGGAAAATCTACCTACGTTAAGTCCATCTGATTTAAGAGAACTTTCAAAAGACAATTTTGATATTCATAGTCACACGCTGAACCACATTTACTTAAATAAATTGCAACCTCACGAGCAGGCATCGGAAATACAATCAGGGAAAAAATATATTGAAGATGCCATAGGGCAAGCGGATAATATATTTTGCTATCCGGGCGGTCGATATACAAAAAAAACAATTGATTTGGTGAAGGGGGCTGGTTTTGAATTTGCCCGAACTGTTGATATGGGATTTGACTGTGCCTATTCATCTAACAACTTCTTAATGCCCACTACTACTATCATCGCTCCTTTAACTAATTTCCAAATTCTTAAACATTCACTAAAAAGGCGCTCGTTACTTAGGGGATTAAATATTTTAAAGTTGAACAACGCTGTAATAAATAAAACCTGGGCTAGTCAGCTTGATGCAAGATGTTATCATTTTTGGGGACATTCATGGGAAATTGACAAATATAATTTATGGGAGAGTTTAGAAATTCTGATTCAAAACCTTGTGGCATCAAATATCAAAATAGTGTCAAATAAAGAGTTCTATCAGCAAAAATCCTTGTATTACAAGAGCAATCTTTAAGTCGACATTAAAAGTTAATCTCACTATGCCCGGTAAGCGTAAGATTCTATTTATTGCAGGATTCCCTCCTCCCGCCAGTGGTCAATTAATCATGCAGAAGAAAATGTATGACTTAATCCGTGAAACTGATAAGAAATTAATCAGCCTGAATTTTTCAGCCAACTCAAAGGACTTTTCAAAAAAATCGTTTAATAAAATCATCAAACTTCTGATGGTTGTTTTAC